>JAICPP010000015.1 GCA_025929805.1 Gemmatimonadales bacterium
ACGTCATCGCGACTGACGCCCCGGGCAAAGGCCTTGTCCTTCAGCTTCTTCTTGACGCTGGAAACCTCGAGATCCTGAAGGCTGCGCGAGGGGCGAACCAGGGCGCAGGCTACCAGAAAGCCGGCCAGCTCATCCACGGCGAAGAGCGCGCGGGCCATGGGCGTATCCCGCGGCACACCGCTGTATGTGGCGTGCCCCAGAATGGCGCGCTGCAACGGCTCGGGAAACCCTTGAGAGGCCAGCAGGCGCACGCCCTCAGCGGGATGGCCTGCGGTGGGTGAGTGCTCCGGATTGGGGTAGCGCTCGTAGTCGAAGTCATGCAGCAAGCCCACCAGGCCCCAGCTGTCGGGGTCCTCTCCCGAACGCTCCGCCATTGCCCGCATGGCGATCTCGACCGCGTACATGTGCTTCCGGAGCGCATCGGATGCGGTGTACTCGTGCATGAGCGCGAGCGCGCGATCGCGGGTCCAGCTCAACTGACACTCCTTTGATCGTCGACCTAACCAAAAGCGTGAACGGTAACAGTAAAGACGGGGGTCGGGCAGGACCCGTTAACTGTTCACCGTCTACCGTTTACGCCTTATTGTGCCGGCTGAGGGTAGCCGGCCGAGAGAGCAACTCGGTTGGCCAGCTCCCCGTCCAGACTAATCTCGAAGGCGTATTGACCAGGACGGGGCAGAGGAACATCGAACACCAGGACGGCCCCGGCTTCGACGTCAACCACCCCTGCGGGTGGCTCCCCGAACTGGACCGTGCCCTCGCCACCCAGCAGCTCACTTCCGCTTTCATCCACAAAGCGGATTCGGATGGTATGCACCCCGATCTCGGTCCGGCGCCCCCGTACCCGGAGCACGAGGTGGGTTCGAGGATATACCGCCGGGAAGTTCGAGAGCCAGACGTGCTGGAACATGCCCAGCACACTCAGCTTTCCCTGCTGGTCGATCAAGGCGTAGTCGGCGACAACGGCGAAATCGAGATGCAGCTCAGTCGACCCGTATGGACGTGATGACGTCGTTCTGGCGGATCTGATTCACCACATCCATTCCCTGGGTGACCTGCCCAAACACGGTGTGGACGCGATCGAGGTGGGGCTGGGGACTATGGCAGATGAAGAACTGGCTCCCGCCCGTGTCCTTGCCGGCGTGGGCCATCGACAACGTTCCTGCGGTGTGCTTGTGGGTGTTGAGATTGGTCTCGCATTTGATCTTGTACCCGGGGCCGCCGGTGCCGACCCGAGGATTATTGGGGTCCTTCGACAGCGGATCCCCACCCTGGATCATGAAGTTGGAGATGACTCGATGAAAGCGGGTGCCGTCGTAGAACTCGCTGTTGGCGAGCTTCTCGAAGTTCTGAACCGTATTGGGTACCTCTTGATCGAACAGCTCGGCCTTGATGGTGCCTTTGCTGGTCGTAATAGTTGCAGTCTTGGTCACGTCGTTGTCCTGGAAGTTTGAAGGGAGAAATGTAATTAAGCCGCAACCGACCGCAGCGATTCGAGCGTTGCCTGCCAGGCCGCGACATCACCGGCCGGCTGCAGGCAACTGGCTCCAGTGCAGGCATATCCCCGGGGCGACTGACCGGCCGCCAGCATGCCTCGGACCGCCTGAGGCAAGGGGTGTCGATCGGCATCCCGTGGCGTAACCCGTTGGACGATTCGGCGGGGAATGAACCCGGCCAGGGCCAGCCGATGCATCGCTTCAACATTCTCATCGTGTGCGTCACCGACCACCACAAGATGGGTCGCGGGGTTCAGCTGCCAGTCGGCGGCAAGCAGATAGGTTGAAGCATAGAGCCCCAGCTCGCCGGCCCGGCCCGCAAAGGCGGACACCAGCTCCATGCCCCGTTCCTTCCATCGAGACTGTGCAGTGAGCTCATGCAGGCGAAAGGCGACGATTCCTGCCACTGCATTGGGCGAGGGTGTGGGAGTATCCTGGATAGGTTTGGCGCGAGCGGGAAGCAAACCGGCTTCATCTGGACGGCCTCTTGCGGTATCGAAGAGCCCGCCGGTCTCATGGTCCCAGTACTCGTTCCAGACCCGCTCCATTATTCGCTCGGCCCATTCCAGCCACTCGCGATCGCTGGTCAGCTCGTAGGCATCGAGGGCGGCTGCCGCGACCTGCACCTGGTCATCCAGTAATCCGGTCACGCCTTCTGGCGTGTGGGGGACGGCATCAGCCTCGGTGCTCTCCTGGCGCAGGCGCTGCAGGGTGAGCAGACCATGGCCACTCGCCCATTCATCACCCAGCACGCTCCCCGCGCGCAGCATGGCTGAGGCCATCATGGCGTTCCAATTGGTGTACCGGGTGCGGTCCACGAACGGTGCCCTCCGCCGAGCCCGTTCGAGCCGGAGCTTGGCCTGAGCCGATCGGAGCAGCAGCTCGGTTTCCTCCTCGGTGCGTCCGCTGCGCAGAGCGATCTTGGGCACGGAGGCCGCGACATAGAGCACGTTCTTCCCGGGATTGTGATGCATTTCCCCCGCGGTGCCGATATCGTAATACGCCGCGGCAACCTCGAGCTCGTCGGGCGTCAGCACCGCTGCGGCTTCGTCCCGAGTCCAGGTGAAGTAGTCGCCATCGTCTTCCAATCCAACATCGGCATCCTGGCTGGCGGCATAGCCGCCTTCCGGATCCGAGGCAACCTCGCGCACCCAGTGGATGAGGCCTCGTGCTACATCGGCGTATTCCCCGGTTCCGAATAGCGCGTAGGCATCCACATAGTTCTTCAGCAGCTCGGAGTTGTCGTAGGACATCTTCTCGAAATGCGGAACGATCCACTTGGCATCCACACTGTAGCGGTGAAATCCGCCCCCGAGCTGGTCGTGCATTCCCCCGCGGGCCATTCCCTGCAGCGTCCGATCGATGATGGTACGGAGCTGGTCGGACGGCTGGTCGTACCAGCGATGGAGCAACAGGGTAATGGCACTGGTGTGGGGAAACTTGGGCTGGCTTCCAAAGCCGCCGTTCACGGGATCGAAGGCGCGAGCCATGTGCGTCGCCGCGTCGTCCAGCAGCGCGGCGGAGACTTCCCCCCGTGCTCCTTCATCGAGATGTTCGTCGAGCGCGCGACGGATTGCCTGAGCCTGAGCCTGGACCTGGTCCCGCCGGCCGCGATAGGCCTGAAGTACGCTCTCCAGCACGGAGCGGAAGCCCGGTCGTCCATACTTGCCGTCGGGAGGGAAGTAGGTCCCCCCGAAGAACACCTCGCCATTCGGGGTAAGGAAGGCGGTCAATGGCCAGCCTCCCTGCTGGGTCAGGGTCTGAACCGCTCGCTGGTACCGGGCATCTACGTCAGGACGCTCATCCCGGTCCACCTTGATGCAGACGAAATGTTCGTTCAGGAACGCGGCCAGGTCCGGGTTTTCATAGGACTCACCATCCATCACATGGCACCAGTGACACCACACCGCGCCGATGTCGAGCAGCACCGGCTTGTCGGAAGCCTGCGCCGCGGCAAAGGCTTCCTGTCCCCAGGGATACCAGTGGATGGGCTGATGGGCAGCGGATTGGAGATAGGCCGATGGGGACTGGGCCAGGCGATTGGTCGACATGCGCGGGAATTTATCCGGCTGTTCGGAATGGTGTCGGTGATTTTCGACCGGGTACCCGGTATAATGCTGCGGTGCTGACTCCTCTTCTCATGGCTATCCTCCTGGGTTTACGTCACGCCACGGACCCGGATCACCTCACCGCTGTTTCCACTCTGCTCCTGAACGAGAATCAGGGCGGCCACCGCCGCGCTGCCCTGCTGGGCCTGAGCTGGGGATTGGGGCACGGCACCACGCTGGTGGCATTCGGGCTTCCCGTTGTTCTCTTCAGCAGCTTCCTGACCGATCCCGTCCAACGATCGGCCGAAGTGCTGATTGGCGTCGTCATCGTCCTGCTGGCCGCCCGCCTGCTGGTGCGCTGGAAGCGAGGCTATTTCCACGCGCACCCACATAGTCATGGCTCGATTCTTCATGTCCATCCCCACGTTCATGAGCACGCGTCGGGGGAAGAGCACCCGATTCACCACTCACATTCGCATGCCGAGGGTCTCGGGGGCTCGCCGGTGCAGTCGTTCGGGATCGGCTTGCTGCATGGGATCGGGGGTTCTGCCGGAGCAGCAGTCCTGCTGATGGGCGCCGTGGGTGGGAGAGCGGAAGGCGTACTGGCACTGCTGGTGTTTGCTGCCGCCACCGCCGGTTCGATGGCCGTCCTGTCCATGGGCGTCGCCTACATGTTGGCTCGCCAAGGAATCCAGCACCGCTTGTCGGAGCTGGTGCCGGTCATTGGAACAGCCGGTGTGATCTTTGGGGTCTGGTATTCGCTCGGTGCGCTCCAGGGTTGGACGTGAGCTCAGATTTGAGGACAGGCCGCCTATTTGTGGCTCAGTGAATAGACGTAAGCGGCTACCGCCCTGACGTCGTCCTCACTGAGTGTGCCGCCTCCTTTGGGGGGCATGGCAATACCACTCTTAGCCTTCTCCTTGGGCACACCCTGCGTCACCTGGGCAACGATCTCCTCGAAGCTCCCTTTGCTGTGAACCCATTCTGAATCCGTGAGATTCGGCCCCACCGAGCCTTCTGCCTTGGAACCATGACACGCGTAGCAGTTGCCCGGCCCTGAATAGATCTTCTCGCCTTGGGCGATCAACTCGGGCGTGACCGCGGCCGCCGGCGCGGCTGCGGCGGAGTCGGTCTTAGAAGGTGTGGGAGTGGTTGCCTTCTCCGGTGTACCCTGAGCAACCAGTGGAACAGCCGTGGTCAACGCGAGGGTGGCCATGATGCTCACCGTGGTCGCGAGGTTCATCCAACACTCCTGGTGGGGAAGGGATTCTTTAGGATACCCCTAGGTGAGAAGCGGTCAAGCTCTTGCTCTTCAAGGCTCCGGCGGCAGGGGCCGGATTTCCACCCGGCGATTGGCTGCCCGTCCCCGGGGCGTGGTATCCGGCGTTCGCGGTGAGGTCGCGCCGTACCCCCTGGCCACCATCTGCTGGAACGGCACTCCCTTGGCGACGAGGTAGTTGCGGACCGCCTCCGCGCGGAGAGTGGAGAGGTGTTGGTTGTCCGCCGATGTTCCTGCGTTGTCGGTGTGCCCGCCGATCTCGACCCGAAGCGTCGGAGTTGCCAGCAGCACCTTGGCAACGGAATCGAGCTCGACATACGAGCCCGGCTGCAGTCGGGCACTGCCGGACTCGAACGTAACGCCTTCGAGCACCATGGGTGCCCCGGTGGGCTGGGCGGGCCGTGCGGGGGTTGCCGCTCGAGGAGCAGGTACCGCCGGCGGCGGAGCTGCTGCGGTGTCGGTCGGAGGTGGTGTGACGGGCTGCCTGGGCTGCTGCCCGGATACGCACCCTCTCGAGTTCACCGTGGCGCCGATAGGCGAGCGGGGGCACCGGTCCAGGCCATCGAGCACACCATCGGCATCCTCGTCGCCGGGACAGCCGAGAGCATCAACCACGGCACCCTTCGGGGTGGCGGAGCATCGATCCAGGCCGTCGGCAATGCCGTCGCCATCGCTGTCGCGGGGGCATCCCGTCGCGTCCACCAGAACCCCCGAAGGACTATCGGGGCACTTGTCGATCCCATCGGGAATGTTGTCCTGGTCGCTGTCCCGGGTGCAGCCAATCGCATCGACGATGGCGCCCAGCGCGGTGTTGGGGCACCGATCGATGCCGTTGGCCACGCCATCGCCGTCATTGTCAGCCGGACATCCCAAATCGTTTACCTGGGCGCCTGCCGGCGTATTCGCGCAACGGTCGCGATTGTTGAGAATGCCATCGCCATCGCTGTCCGGAATGGGCTTGCTGCCGAGCATCAAGCTGACCCCGACGCTCACACCGAAGTTCGAGAGCGCCTCCGGTTGATTTTCGCTGCTAACCCGGTTGAGCGCACCCTCCCCTCGTATTAGTACCAGCGGGGTGACTCCTACTCGGAACCCCAATCCCGCGACCAGCCCGCCCCCTCGACCACAGGTGATCGGGTCGGGCGGTGAGGCAGACGGGCATGAGCCAAAGCTGGTAGAGCCATAGCCGAGCTTGAGATAGGCCGAGTTGGAGGTTCCCAGGAGCAGGTTGTACAGAGCCGAGGCCGATAAGGAAGTCACATCGGCCTGGTCGGGGCTCGTCCTATCCTTGGGGTTGGACACCGCAGCTTCACCCTCGAGCGAGAAGTTGAGGGGGAGCCAGACTCCGCCTCGCAGGATGAAACCGGCCGCTCCCTTCAGCTCGGCTCGGTCGCCGAAGTTCTGGTACGCGCCGGCCGCTCCCACCTCGAAGCGATGACGGCGTTCCTGACCCTCTGCAGTCGAGGTAAGGGCAAGGCTAAAGACAAGAGCGCCCAGGAGCGGCAGCACCCGGGCCATCCCCGTTGCAGGGTACCGATAGGTCAGCATGGATCAAATAGATACGAATATGAAGGCGGACTGACAAGGAGCGGCGTCACAGCGTTGTGTCCCCTTGGCATCTTCTCCCTGCGCCACTACGATTCGCGCGGTTCGGATCTCCCTTCGGATAGGCATTCGCCAATGCTCGTGACGATCCAGTATTGCGTTGTATGAAACTATCAGCCCCGAGCTGCCAGTTTGGCGGCCGAGCTGAAGCAGGCATTTCCCCACGCCGAGGTGCGGCTGGTGCAGGCGTCAGGCGGCTTGTTCGAGGTGTCGGTCGATGGACAGCTGGTCTTCTCGAAGAAGGCACTCCGCAGGCATGCGGCGCCGGGAGAGGTTCTGCAGGCCATCGAGCGGATGAGAAGTGGAAAGTGACTGATGCGCATTGCCATTTCTACCGGGGGTGGTGACGCCCCCGGACTGAATGCGGTCATCCGGGCGGTGGTGCTCTCGGCCCACCATCGCGGATGGCGGTGCTACGGCATTCTACGGGGGTACGAAGGTTTGCTGAGCTTCGATGGGGTCATCCCCCTCGGACCAGCCCAGGTGCGCGGCATCACCCATCTCGGCGGCACGATCCTGGGCACGACGAATCGGGGCAATCCGTTCCGCTACATCCAAAAAGACGCTGAAGGCAAGGAACACGAGATCGACCGCTCGAGCGATCTGGTTGCCGCATTTCAGGCCAGCGGCTTCGATGCCTTGGTCTCCATCGGAGGAGATGGCAGCCTCCAAATCTCATACGAGCTTTGGAAGAAGGGATTGCCGGTCGTCTGCGTGCCCAAGACGATCGACAACGATGTGAGTGGAACTCAGCGGTCCTTCGGATTCGATACCGCCGTCAGCACCGCGACCGAGGCGATCGACCGGTTGCACTCCACGGCGGAAAGTCATGACCGGGTCATGGTGGTCGAGCTGATGGGCCGGTACGCCGGATGGATTGCGCTGTACAGCGGGGTCTCCGGCAGCGCCGACGTCATTCTCCTTCCGGAGATCCCGTTTAACATCGAGAAAGTCTGCGCCAAGATCAAAAGCCGGGAGGCCGCTGGACGCCGGTTCAGCATCGTCGTTGTTGCCGAAGGTGCCCGTTCGGTCGACGGCAACGTAGAGCTGGTGGAGCGACGCGGAGTCGGAACGGTCGATCGGCTGGGCGGAATCGCCAGCAAGGTGGCGCGCGCCATCGAGGTGTATACCGGGAAGGAGACTCGCACTCTCGTGCTGGGTCATCTTCAGCGGGGCGGATCACCGACCACGTACGACCGGTTGCTCGCGCTTCGGTTCGGCGCCGCCGCCGTACGGGCCATTGCGGAAAGGAGCTTTGGGGTCATGGTGGCACTCAAGGGCTCCGGCATCGAGCAGGTGCCGCTGGACGAGATCGTGGGTCAATCCAAGAACGTGCCGCTGGACTCGGACACGATTGTGACGGCACGAGAGCTGGGAATCAGTCTGGGGGACTGAGAGTGAAGAGTGAAAAGTGAAAAGTGAAGAAGTCAAAGGTGAACAGTGAACAGTGAACAGTGAACTGCTGCCTAAAGGCGAGATTGTGTGTCTCTACCAGCAAGACTCCGGCGCCGCTTGAGCATTCCGAGCAGGATCCGTTCTGCCTCTCCATTCTGCTTTAACAGCTTTGCGCCGGTATTAGCCGGAATAGTCTCACATTCGAGAGCTAACCGCAGCAGCTCTCCCGTTTCCACTGCTGATCCGTAGGCTATGCCCAAGTGCCTGGTGAACGTCGGTGAGTTACCGAAGGTATACCCTTCAGCGATGTTGAGCTGAACGCTTAGCGAGGCTCTCTGAAGCTGGTTAAACAAGGCGCCCGCGCATGGCTTCCAAGATGACCTTACGAGACGAATGACTCCGACACTCACGGCATGGGCTTCCTGCCAGGCTCGAAGGCTGGTGTGATCGCGCACTTGTCACCTTTAGGTAAGTGCCGGTCTGGCACCTAACCTAAGGCGCGCGGGGATAACCATTTTCAGCCCGACGCGTTGCACCTTCCAGGGTTAATCTTCCTGTTCACTGTTCACTGTTCACTATTCACTGTTCACTCTTCATTCTTCACTTTTCACTTCTCACCATGCGAAAGTATCCGTTGACTCGGTCCGCCAACACGACCGAGGTTATCCACGGCGAAACGATTCCCGATCCGTATCGTTGGCTGGAAGACGGAGAGTCCAGCGAAACCCGGCTGTGGACCGAGCGGCAAAATGAGTTCACCCGGGCCTACCTCGACGCGGTCCCGGCCCGCAAACGAATTCGAGCTCGCCTGGAGCAATTGCTGGGCATAGGTGTGCTGGGCGTCCCTACGCCGGCCGGTGGACATTACTTCTACTTACGACGAGACGGAAACCAGAATCAACCGGTGCTCTATTGGCGCCGGGGTCGGACCGGTCAGGACCGGACCGCTGTGGACCCGAATGCCCTGAACCCTGCGGGTACTACTGCGCTGGATTGGTTCTATCCCAGCGAAGACGGACGGCTGCTCGCCTACGGCCTTTCCCAGGATGGCTCCGAGCAAAGCGTGCTCCACGTGCTCGAGGTGGCGAACGGGAGGCTGCTATCCGACCGCATTCCACGCACCCGTGCCGCATCGCTTGCCTGGGTACCCGATGGTTCCGGCTTCTACTACACCCGCTACCCGGCGGCCGGTGACGTGGCACGGGGAGAGGAGCACTATCACCGCGCTGTTTACTATCACCGGCTCGGTTCCGATCCCGCGGATGATCCGCCGATTTACCAGCCGAGGGAGAAGGAGTTCTGGCCGGGAGTGAGCCTCTCGCCTGATGGGCGATGGCTGTTGATCAGTGTCGCCCGCACGTTCGATCAGACCGATCTGTATCTTCAGGATCTCGCAGCTGCCGGACCGCTCGTGCCGATTGCCGAAAATCTGCCCGCTTCCTTCGAGGGACAGATTGCCCATGGGCGGCTCTTCATCCGAACCAACCTCGATGCGCCCACCTATCGCCTCTACGAGGCCGCTCCTGAAAGGCCGGACCGGAGCTTCTGGCGAGAGATTGTGAGCCCTCGGGAAAACGCGGTGCTCGAAGGCCTCACCATTGCCGACGGCAAGCTGGCGCTCAGCTACCTGGAACGGGCTTCTTCCCGACTGCTACTGACGGACTTCGAAGGGCAGTCGGGTCGGGAGATCGTGCTGCCCACGCTCGGCAGCCTGTTTGGCGTCACTGCTGAGTGGAAAGGAGAAGAGATCTTCTACGGTTTTTCCTCTTATACCGTTCCGCCCGCGGTGTACCGGATCGATCTCTCGACCGGAACCACGGAGCTCTGGCAGCAGGTGCAGGCCGATATCGATCCGGGTCGGTTGGTGGTCGATCAGGTGAATTACCCTTCGCGGGACGGAACTCCCATCTCGATGTTCGTGGCGCATCGCCAGGGATTGAACCTGGGAGGAAACAACCCGACCTACCTGACCGGATACGGCGGCTTCAACATCAGCATGACACCAGCGTTTTCCCGCTCGCTCCTGCTCTGGCTGGAGCAGGGCGGGGTCCTTGCCGTTCCTAACATCCGAGGCGGCGGAGAATACGGCGAGGGCTGGCATCAGGCCGGTATTCTGGGCAACAAGCAGAACAGCTTCGATGATTTCATCGGAGCTGCCGAGTGGTTGATCCAGCAGGGCTATACCCGCCCAGAGCGGCTGGCGGCGGCCGGTGGCTCCAATGGTGGTCTCCTAGTCGGTGCGGCTCTGACGCAGCGGCCGGAGCTCTTCCGCGCGGTTGTGATACAGGTGCCGCTGCTGGACATGTTGCGCTACCACCGCTTTCTCATTGCGAGGCTGTGGATCCCGGAGTATGGCTCACCGGATGATCCGGAGCAGTTCGGATGGCTGCGGGCCTACTCTCCTTACCACAAGGTCCAGCCGGGCTGGCCGTATCCGGCGGTGCTGCTGGCAACCGCAGAGAGCGACACCAGAGTCGATCCGATGCACGCCCGAAAGATGGCGGCCCAATTACAGGCGGCGACCTCCGCAGACCGTCCCATTCTGCTCCGGTTGGAAGCGCGGGCCGGCCATGGAGCAGGCAAGCCACTCTCAAAGGTGGTGGACGAGCTGACCGACAGCTGGACCTTTGTGTTTTCGGAGTTGGGGGTTGAGTTTGATGCAGCTGGGAGCGCTCCCAGCCCTGGCTCATCTATAAGGAAGGAAGCCGCATGCGCTCTGAACTCCGAAACACGACAGTGACCCTGAGTCACCCCGCTGAGTGGCTGGCCGTGTTACGAATCGTGGTGGGACTCTATTTCGTCAAGTCGCTGATTACAAAGATGAGCTTCGGACTGGTGGCCGGCGTGCTTCCGGTGCCGGCAGTAAGCGAGCGATGGCTCAACGTGATGCCCAAGATCGTCGCGCGTCAGGCGTCGGACAACCCTCTGTCCTTCTACAAGCACTTTCTGGATGGAACTGTTCTTCCCAACAGCAGCCTGTTCGCGCAGCTCACCGCGTGGGGCGAAACGGTGGTCGGCATAGGACTGACACTGGGCTTGCTCACGGGATTGGCTTCATTGGTAGGTCTCTTTCTGGTGACGAACTACGGGCTCGCTACCCAGTGGATGAGTCCGGGTCAACAGGGTTTCCACCTCGTGCTCTTCTTTCTCATGCTGGCGTTCTTTTTTGCCCGTGCGGGGCGGACCTGGGGATTCGACCGATGGCTGGCTCGGCGCGGAGGCTTATTGAGTCGGAGACCCTTTTCCTGATTTAGCGTACCACCCGAGGGCTGGGGCCGGACCGCATGCCACCCACCACTCCATCCGCTTCGCAGCGGGCGTGCTCCCGGCTGTACAGCAAACAGAAGACTCCATCTGCGTGCCACCGGTCGTACCACAGCCGCATGGCAATGCGGTCCTGAGCTGAAAACCTCGTGGAAGGGCTCTCATCGGTGAACATGGCGATATGGGTGTGCACCGTTCCCGACCATTCAGGAGGGCCGCACTGTTCCACCGAGGCAGTGGCGGATATCCCCATGGAATCCGCATCTACTGGGGCCAACGTGGCGACCCGGGTCACCAGCACGGTGTCGTTGCGGATGCTGCTTGCCAAGCAGGCGACTCGCTCCTCTTGGAGAGCCACGCTTTCCTGCCAGAGATTGCGCAAGGCGGTTCCGGCTTCAGGACTGAATTTGAAAGTAGGTTTGGCGGGCTGGTTTTGAGCAACGAGGGGGACGGCAGCAATCCAGAGCAGCGCACCGATCCTGGCCGCGAGGCGCATCGACGCTTTCAGTATTTTGACCGGGGGAACAGCACTGCCCCACTGGGTCCTTCGATCTCGCAGATTACATCGTCTCCGCTGTAGAGCAGACAAAAGATCCCGTCCACCCGCCAGCGCTGCCACCACATCATCATGATGCTGCGGTCGGCACCGGAGAATAGAGAGTAAGGGCTACGACCATCCCGAAGCGCCACGTGGGTGTGAACGGTTCCCCGCCACTCCGGTGGCCCGCAGCTCTCCAGTGAAGCCCCCGCCGAGACTCCAAGTGAATCGGCAGCGCCGTTCGAAAGTGGCAGGACCCGGGAGATCCGTACTTCATCCTCCTCGAGGGTCGCTGCTAGGCAAGCCACCTGCTCGACTTTCGCGGCCGAGCTGGCGTCCCACAGACGGTGCAGCTCTCGGCTGGAGTCGCCCTCGAACCGGAACGCTGTGGGAGTCGCTCCCGGGGTATCTGCCGCCAGGAGGAGCGGTAGCGCCAACGCGAGCCACCGCGGGAAGGAGTTCACGACTCAGTGGAGCGGGGGGAGGGGCCGGTGGCTACTCCCCAGGGAATTTTACCCACCGGGATCTTCTTGATGACCCGCAGTTTGCCGGTATCCAGCACGCTGACATCGTTGGACGGCCCATTCGCCGTATACAGCTTGGATCCGTCGCTGGTGAGCGCGATTCCCCAGGGACGCTGCCCGACCGGAATGGTGGCCGTGACCGTATTGGTTGCCGCGTCTATCACGGAGACTGTCCCGCCCCGCCCATTGGCGACGTAGACCCGCCGGTCATCGGGCGACACCACAATGCCCATCGGCTTGGAGTCTTTGGGCAGCTGAAAGACCTTGCTGACTTTCCGTGAGGGTAGTTCGATGACCCAGACGGTCCCATCCATCTCCGACGTTGCGTACGCCCGCGTCCCATTGGAGTTGAAAGCCAGATCACGAGGACGCTTACCGACCTTGATCTTGGTGATGACCTTGCCGGTCTTCGTGTCCAGCAGCGTGAGATTGTGATCGGTTTCGCCGGTCACCCATACCGTCGAGCCGTCAGGATGCAGGCGGACTCCCTCCGGCTCCTTCCCCACGGCAACGGTCGAACGGATCTTCCCGCTGGCAATATCCACGATGGACGCGGAGTCAGCGTCTTCATTTGATACGAACAGGGTTGTGCCATCCCGGCTGATATCGAACGCCTCCGGATCGGAGCCGCCGGGCAGCACCCGTGAGACCTTCCGTTGGATCACGTCCACCATGGCGATGCCATCTTTGCTCTTGTCCGCCTTGAGCTTCTCACACTCCTCATCGGGCATGGTGGGAGGGCACTTGGGCGAGCCGCTGAGCGCAACGAATACGGTTCGTCCGTCCTGAGACACTCGCACCCCGCGAGGACGGGTCCCCACCGGAATGGTTGCAATGACGCTGTCGGAGCGAGTGTCTATGACGCTTAGATTCTGGGAATCTTCGTTGGTCACGTACGCGAGCTCGGCAGATCCCGCCGCGGCCGCCGTGCCAACCGAAGACTCGGCAGTGTCGGAACGGCCGCCCAGGTCGGGCTGGTCCTGGCGGCACGCTACGCCGAAAACGACCGCAGTGAGGGCAGTCATCCTCGCTACGCAGATGTCACTTAGCATCGAATTTCGCCTTCTCCCGATTACGAACCTGATCGAGCCCCTCGATCTTGCTGAGTCCCACTACCTGGGTAAAGAGTGCCTCGTCGATGTTGGCTTTGGCCAGCTTGGCCCCAGTCAGGTCCGCCCGGGTTAGATCGGTTTGAATCAAATCTGCATACATCAGGTTGGTCCGGACCAGCTTTGCGCCGGTCAAATCGGCGTGCGACAGGTCAGCCTTGAACAGATTTGCCTCCGACAGGTCGGCCCCACTCAAATCAGCCCCAATGAAAGTGGCTCGCATGACGCCCATGGACTGATTACCGGGATCGGCGCCGGCATTGGCGCCCCGGAGGCTCGCGCCGGCCAGCTTGGCGCCTCGGAGGTATCCGATGATCCTCGTTCCGTCCAGCTTGGCGCTGCTGAGGTCGGCTGACTCGAGTATGGTGGCAAACAGGCTGGCCCCTTCCAGATTGGCTCGTTGGAAGTTGGCTCGCCGGAGCACACTGCCGTCGAGGTTTGCTCGGCTGAGGTCCGCGTCGGCCAGGACGGCGTCGGTGAGGTCGGAGGCGAACAGGTTGGCGCCGACCAGCTTGGTGCCCACTAGACGGGCGCCAGTGAGATCTGCCCGCTTGAAGTTCACGCCATTCAAATTCAAGCCGCTAAGATCTGCCTGACGGAGATCAGGAGCACTGGCGTCGGTGGCAGCCGCCAGTTTGGACTTCAACGTGGCCAGGTCCATTCGCGAGCGCGGGGTGTCGACCACCCATGCCGACTTTGCTGCCCGGGCGAGACGCTGCGCCACGGAGTGGGACTCTCTCAGGCATTGTGTTGCTGGAGCCGCATCGGCGGTGGATGGCACCGAGCCGAGTAGGAAGAGGGCTTGCAGGAGACCCATAGGCCGTCCGTTCAGGTCTCGGGCTTCACCGCAGGCCGGCCGGGCCCGACCTTGGCATCGCTCCGAGCTTTCACGTAAGCGTACATCTTCTCGATAGTGGGCATCTCCATGCCAAGAGCGCACCACGATGGCATCCCCTTGGCCGGCCTTCCGGCACAGACCGTCTGAACGAAGAGCTCTTTGGTGTTGATCGGGCCGTCTGGCTTGAGCGACAGCAGCAAGTGGGGAGCGATCGTGGTTCCCTGTACGTCTTCCCCGTGGCAGCGCGCGCAGTTCAGGTTGTATTGCTTCCAGCCGTCGTACACGTCCTGCGAAACGGTGTCCTTTGGCGCTTGGTGATATTGATCCCGGAGTTCCTGCGTTTCGGCTCTGGATGTGAGTGCGAGTAGCGCGGCCATGAGGGAAGCTGCTGTCCGGATCAGGTTCATGCGTCCTGGTATCCTTCCGTGCCGGCTGCCACTGAGCAGCGAGTTGATGCCTTAACGCCTGGAGGTTCTTGCCGTATCAGCCGGAGTGGAAGAGGGTACCGTGGCCTTGGGCTCGTCATCCTCTTCCTTCTCTTGCTCGATCGGAAACACGGGAACCCCGTAGTCCTTGAGAATACGCTGGATTTCGGGTCCCTTCCGTTCGATCACCCCTTGAAGACTATCCCGAAGGGCGCCTTCGCGTCGGCGGACCGCCATGCCGATGTTGTAGCGGAAGGGAAGGTCGGCCACCGAGTCGCGATCTGGCAGGGGCTGGATTCGCAGCCGGACCGGCGACCGCGTGGCGAAATAGCCGGCCAACGGTCCCCAGACGATCGCCACGTCCACCTCTCCCTTGGCCACCCCGTTGATGACGTCCTCCGGCCGATCCTCCTCGTTGTACATCGCGGAGTATCCCCTCAGGTTGCCCACCACGCCATAGTGGCTCAGGGCCTGGGTTGGGGGCAGCTGCTCATCCGAGGGAAGCAGAGTGATGCCGATCCTCGCCTTCTTGAGCCGGGGGTCGGCCAGCGACTTGATGTCGGCCAGCTTGCTGTCGGCCCGAGTCACTAAAACGTACCCCGATCGATAGTACGGATTTGTGGTGCCGGCCATGTCCAGCCCACCGGGAGCCTGAATGATGAGGTCACAATACATCCCATTCAGGATCCGGAAGTAGCCCCGCCGGACCGGGTACCAGATGTACTCTAGCTTGGACTTCCACTCCGAGGCGATGAGCTCGGCGATCTTGTTCTCGAATCCCTCTCCCTTCTGGTTGGAAAAGGGCAGGTTGTCCGGATCGGCGCAGACCCGAAGAAGGCCTGGCTGCGGCGGGCTAGGCCGCTGGGCCAGGGCCGGCGCGGCCGCAAGTGCGCCGAAGAGGCCGGAGAATGCCAGAGGCCGAAGCAGGGATGCTCGGAACATTGCGGGCCAGACCTTTCCTTTGGGGCACTGTTCGGGCTCGTTGGCGAGTCCCCGACTATGCGCCCGGTGGAACGAACGGCGCCGGAGCGAACAGCACTCCGGCGCCGTCTCACTGCTTCGAAATGTACCCCGTTGGAAATGGAGGGTATACCCTCCTACACCTTAGGGTTGCTGCTACCGTCCCCGCGGCGACCAGGGGTTCTTGAGAGCGAACACCGTCATCACGCCACCCTGGTTGCTGAAGTTCCCCGCGTCGCCGAACGCACCGAGCGCGCCCAGACCTGCGGTGGGATCTTCGGCGCCGATGCCGGCAGCAACGCCGATACCGGCCCAGCCACCGATGCCGGAGTAGACCGCTACATACTGCTGGCCGTCAGGGGCGTTGTAGGTCATCGGGTTGCCGATGATGCCCGAGGGGGTCTTATACTGCCATAGCACTTTGCCACTCTTCTGGTCAAGCGCCTTCAGCCAGCCTTCCATGGTGCCGTAGAAGACCAGGCCACCGGCCGTGGTGAGCGCCCCACCGTACGCGGCGAGGTTCTCCTTCTGCTCCCACACAACCCGGCCCTTCATCGGATCCCAGGCAATGAACCGGCCGCGGTGACCGCCCGGGCCCGGGAACATCCGCACGATCGCGCCGACGTAGGGCTGGCCGGCCGTGTACTTCACCTCGACGCCTTCATAGTCCATGCAGATGTGATTTGCCGGGACGTAGAAGTGGCCGGTCATCGGCGAGTAGGCCGCGGGCTGCTGATCCTTGAAGCCGATCGCCGCGGGGCAGATGCCCTCGGTGTTCTTCTTCGAGGTAGTGCCGTACTTGGGATCCTTCTCCGGCACGCCCGTGGTCAGGTCCACCCGCTTGGCCCAATTGACCGGGCCATAGGGCTGAGCCACGACTACCTTGCCGTTCGTCCGATCGACGGTATAGGCGAACCCGTTCCGGTCGAAGTGTGCCAGCAGCTTCTTGCCGCCGCTCTCGAACAGCACGTTCTCGTTCACGCCGTCATAGTCCCACTCATCGTGGGGCGTCATCTGGTATGCCCACTTCGCCTGTCCGGTCTCCGGGTTGCGGGCGAAGATGGTCATGGACCACTTGTTGTCGCCCGGGCGCTGATCGGGGTTCCAGCTGCCAGGGTTCCCGGTGCTGTAATAGAAGAGGTTCAGCTCGGGGTCGTAGGAATACCAGCCCCAGGTCGTGCCGCCGCCCCGCTTCCACTCATCGCCCTGCCAGGTCGAGACCCCGAGGTCCTTACCCTTGTGCGACGGATAGTTGGCATTCGCGTCGCCCTGGATCATGACTTCGCTGTCGGGACCAGTCGAGTAGGCGGTCCACATGTGCTTGCCGTCGTTCACATTGTACGCCGAGACCCGGCCACGCACACCGAACTCACCGCCGGAAATCCCGGAGATGACGATATCCTTGATCACGATCGGTGCGTTGGTCATCGTGGCGCCCTGCTTGTAGCCGGTGGCCTCATTGCCCGAGGCGGACCGGTCGGGGTGCCTCACCTTCCACAGCTCCTTACCGCTCTTGGCGTCGAGCGCGAGCAGCTCACCCTGGAGCAGCTGGATGAAGATCTTACCGCTAGGGTGATAGGCGGTGCCCCGATTGACCAGGTCGCAACAGGCGATAGGAATCGCGTCGGGTGACTGGTTGGGGACATGCTTCCAGATCAGCGGCGCACCGGGCTTCGACAGGTCGAGCGCGTACACAATGTTCGGGAAGGACGTGTTGACGTACATCACGTTGCCAATGACGAGCGGATTGCCCTCGTGCCCCCGAAGTGTCCCGGTCGAGAACGACCAGACCGGCCGGAGCTCGGCCACGTTGGAAGTCGTGATCTGCCGGAGCGGGCTGAACCGCTGGAGGCCATAATCACGACCAGTCATGTGCCATTCGCCCTCCGGCGTATTCAGGGTCCAAGCTCCTGACCGCGCCTGTTGGGCGCTGGCCGACAGCGCCACGGCTAGTGAAAGCCCCGCGGCGAGCCCGCCAGACACTACCTTCTGCGCAACACGGTTCATAACAGACCTCAGGGAAAAAGGGTGATTCTCTACTGCATTCCATCGGTGTACGACTTGCCGATAGGTCGGGCGGCGAAGTGGGCTCGTTTGCCTCGAGAGCCGGCCCGGGCCAGACTACGGGACCGACGTTCAAACGCTGATGTGCACTGGAGGCCCGCGCTCGACTGTCGGGAGCATCCACCGGCGAAGTGCCCTGGCGCCGGCTCCGGCGCGCAGCAGCGGTCTCCACTGGATGGATTCGGAAGCGCGATCGAATGAACGAAGCGTCGCGCGAATTGGACTCAGGGATGTGAAAGCGGAAAACAGGGGAAGGTGGTGAATCGACTGGCGCTGATGCATGCGCCAGGTGCAGCGCTGCCACAGGTGATTGGGCCAGCCGTTTCCGGGCGAGCCCACGAGCCAGGGGTTAAACACCAACGGAGTAGTGCCAGCACAGCGAAGCGATCCCATCACATCCCTCAGGGCGTCGGCTGAACCCGCAGTGTGCCAGTATGAGGCTGCAGTTGGGAGGCAACTACCATATTAGGCCATAGCCGCCGCAGTGTTCTCTGGATCCTCCCCCGCAGCGCGGGGTCAGCGCGAATGACTGAACGGGCCCTTCTACACCGACCAGCAGACCCGCCAAGTCGGCGATTACGGGAGGCTTAGAGGGGTCAGTATACATCTCGAAAAATGAACTGTCAATCAGATTGCAGGGGTCCAGCCGAGGCCCAAACGCGGGCTCCCTGGGCGGCGAATCCGCCCCGGAACACCTGTCCGCCGGGCCCCAACAGGTGAGTTACCCGGGTGGCCAATTCCGCGGCCGCATCATCCGAGTCCACCAATCCGTAGGCGGCAGGGCCCCAGGAGCTCTGGCCCACTCCCACCGCTCCCAGCCGGGCCAGCTCGGCGATCAGCCGCTCGGTGGGACCGGGGGCAAAGATCCCTCCCTGCTGGGCAGCAAACCAGGCTCCGGTGATCCGTTGTACCGTTGACAAGGCATCACCGAAGCTGGGAAGGTCTGCTTCTACCAATGCGGGGAGCAGCTGCATGAGAACCAGGTGGGATACCCGCTCCACCTCGCGGTCCGGTGGCGAGGGAAGCCGCTCGAACGCCTCCGCCTCGGCATCCCCGCTGAGACCCCGGCCCCCGGGAGGTACGGCCACCACGCAGCGCCAGCCGGGAGGTATGGGGAGGCGGGCCAGGAGGGGAGCTATTTTTCCCGATCCAGGCTTCCGCCCACCCTCCACGATGAAACCTCCCAGGGCAAAGGTCCAGGTTCCGATCGCCGAGCGTTTGCCCCGCCCAGTCGAGCGCGCAAGCTCCAGGGGGTCGGCGGCGCTGCCGTGCAACTCCGCCAGCGCGCGTGCTACCGCGAGGCCGAGCTGAGTGCCAGACCCCAGTCCGGAGTGGCTGGGGATTGCACGATGGATGCGCAGGTGTGCTCCTCCGGGGAGCCCCTGGTAGGCGAGCCAGCGGCTGGCGAACTCCATAGCTCGGTCGGCGTCCGGACCTTCCGCTGTGACCCTCTTTCCTGGTTTGACCTCGATCAGGAGCGAGGGCGAGGGGATGGCCGCGCCGAGGCCGCCGAAGCAGCGGCCCAGTCGCCCGCGGAGATCCAGCACACCGAAATGGAGACGTGCGGGGGCTTCGACGAAGATGCTACCGGTTTCGGACATACTGAGTCAGAAGATCCATCGCCTCCCGCTCCCGGGGACCCGCGGTCTTATCCACTATCACTTGCAGACGGGCATACTCCTCCCGGATCTGCTCCGCGGGGAGAAGGTGAGTCCGGGTGGCGAGAATGGCTGCCTCGAGCACGGCGTGACGCGCCCGGTTGAAGCCAATGAACTCCCGGCGGCTGCCGCGATGCACCACACGAGCATCGATTCGAGCACGGGGCGGAGTGGCATCGATTGCCTGCACCTCCAGCTCCCTCCAGGAGCATGCAGCCTCCAACACCGCACCACGAACCACTGTCGCGGGCAGAGAAGGAAATTGTGGACTGGAGATGGCCCCCTGGGCGAACAGCATCGCGTCATCCGTCAGATTTACCACCGCGGCCCGGCTTTGGCTCAGGTTGCGAAAGGTGGTGGTCTCGAGGAAGGGCTTCAGCACTATCGTCTCTTCACCCCACTCCACTCCCATAGGGGCGAAGTTGATCACCCCTCCAGGGTCCATGGTGGTGACGATGGTCTCGAGGATCACCGGACCAGGTCGGCCGGCGGCGGAGCTGAAGAGAGGGTGCTGGTTTCGAGTGAAGGGATTGCCAGCGCGCCATCCGCCGCCCGGGGCACCGGTCGTGGCGCAGCCGGCACTCCGTGCAGGAAGTGATCCAGCAAGCGATATCCGTGCTCGCTCAGCACCGATTCGGGATGAAACTGGACCCCATATACCGGGTGCTCCACGTGCTGGACCGCCATGATCTCACCGTCCTCCGAGGTGGCGGTGACGGTGAGCGATGGTGGAACCGAAGCGGGCGCGATGACCAGTGAGTGGTACCGGGTGGCCAGGAACGGGGTGGGAAGACCGGAGAAGAGGCCGATGCCTGAGTGATGAATGCGGGACGTTTTCCCGTGGATGGGCATCCCGGCCCGAACGATCTCTCCACCATAGGCGGCGCCGATGCACTGATGTCCGAGGCACACACCGAGAATCGGGATGTCTGCCCCAACTCGCCGGACCAGCTCGGTCGAGATTCCCGCTTCGCTGGGTGAGCAGGGCCCGGGAGAGATGATGATGTGTGAGGGTGCCAGTCCGAGGATCTCGTCGACCTCGACGGCATCGTGGCGACGCACCAGCGGAGCTTCGCCCAGCTCCTGCACGTAGCGCGCAAGATTGTAGACGAAGGAGTCGTAGTTGTCGATGAGTAGGATCATTGTTTCAGTCGTGAGTTGCCAGCCGCCAGTCCTCAGTGGATGAAGGCGAGAAAATCGTCTACCCTGGTGACTGACGACTGGCGGCTTGGGACTCTACCAACGTTTCAATCAGCCCTCTCGCCTTGTCCAGCGTTTCCCGGTACTCGAGCTCGGGATCCGAGTCGGCGACGATGCCGCCTCCGGCCTGAAAGTATACCTGCTCACCGAGCGCCAGACAGGTTCGGATGACGATGCTGGTGTCCATTGCGCCCGAGGCGCTGATGTATCCGATCGAGCCGCAATACACGCCGCGCCGGGTGGGCTCCAGCTCCGCTATGATCTCCATGGCTCGCACCTTTGGAGCCCCGGTAATGGAGCCCCCGGGAAACGCGGCTCGGATGAGATCAGTGGCATCTGCTCCTGCCTCGAGCTCCCCGACGACTGTCGACACGAGGTGGTGGACCGTCGGATGATGCTCCAGCGCAAAAAGCTCCGGCACTCGTACCGTCCCCGGACGACACACCCGAGAGAGATCGTTGCGCAGGAGATCCACAATCATCACGTTCTCCGCCCGGTCTTTCTCGCTCTCGGCGAGCGCGCGCCCCAGGGCTGCGTCGTGCATGGGGCCCAGGCCCCTCGGCCGGGTGCCTTTGATTGGTCGGGTCTCGACCTGACGGCGTTCAGCGTCCAGCCGCAGAAAGCGCTCCGGTGAGGCGCTTAGGACCTGAAAATTTCCCAAGTCCAGATAGGCGGCGAAGGGAGCCGGGTTGCGGCGCCGCAGCCGCTGGTAGAGCGCGAAAGGAGGCTCCCCGAGCCGACTCTGAAAACGTTGGGAGAGATTGGCCTGAAAGATGTCTCCAGCGACGATGTAATCCCGTACCCGGGTGACTGCGTCGAGATAACCACGATGGGTGAAGGTCGAGCGGAGGCCGATTTCAGCGGCTCCATCGATACCGGTGACCGGATACGCAGGTGCCGAGACGCCGGCGAACGGTGCTTCCACCTGCCGAGCGGCGGCGCTCCGTCCCTCCGCCGCTCCGCGTCCGCGCATTCCAAGGTGCTCGCGCACCAGGTCCCTTCTCTCCCGCGCACGCCGCTCCCTGCCCAATCCCGTCTCCGGCATCCCGGTAGACACCAGCCATGCGGCTCCGACTTGGTGATCCCATGCGATCACCCAGTCATAGAGTCCGAGTATCACATCAAAAATGGAGAGATCGTCGTACCGCGTGGGCGGAAGCTTTTCCAGCACTGCGCCCCAGTCGTACCCGATGTAACCGGCCAGCCCACCCTGAAACGGAGGAATTCCCGACACCGGAGGAACCGGCCCGGGGGGCAGGAGAGACCGGGCAAGGCTCAGTGCATCGCCCGAGACCGACTCCCAGCCACCCTTGAGGCCGCGCCGGATCTCGGTGCTGTGTCCTTTGCTCCGGACAACCGAGATGGGGTCGGCGGTAAGAAAGGAAAACTGGGCATCGCTGTGCCGGGACGCGGCACTGTCCAGAAACACGAGATAGGGCAGATCCAGGAAACGGCCACAGATCTCCGCCGGGTCGGCGGTCTCTCCCAGCGGCTCCACCACCGCGAGGCCACCGCTCATTCCGCTGCAGGTCCTGCTGCTCCGCTTCCCCGCTTTCCTGCCCCCCTCGCTTTGCTCGGGGCAGGCTCTTCGCTTCGCTCAGGGCAAGGCCCGCCTCGCGCGCGGCGCGACCGCTGAGTCAACTTTACGTGCTCCGACTTGACGTCGTCCGGCGGCGTGAGATATCCCCAGCTGAGGGCCCCCTCCTGGCGGTAGGTCTTTCCCAGTGTGATGGCGAGCTTGGCCTTCAGCAGCTCGCGACCGAGATAGAAGGCATGCGTGGGCTCCTCGACGCCGAGCTGGGAGAAGATCAGCTGGATATCGGTGCCTCGTACGAAGATCTCATTATTGAAGACCGTGATCGTGTCGCGGTCGGTGAAGATACGGAAGTTAGGGTCCCGCACCGCTGCATGAAGCTCACGGAGCTCGGCTTCATCGTACTCCAGGATGACCGGATCCTTGACTGTGAGGAGCCGGTCGTCCACCGCTTTGGGAACCGTCCGGGTGGACACCGCGTAGTGCATCAGCCTTCTCGCGATGTCGATCTCCCGCACCGAGCCGCGAGCCCAGGGGATGACCTCGGTGGTCAGCACGGCCCGGACTCCAACCTCCTCGCAGATCGCCAGCAGCAGCGCGTTCACTCCGGTAGAGTCTGCACTGGTGAGCTCGGTAATGTTTCCCACGCCCATCAGCTGCTGGGTATTGGGATAACGCCGGTGGATCTCGGCGTAGCGCTCCAGCGAAGCCATGAACCCAAAACCGATCGGCTCTATGATGGGGTCGATCAGGTAGCTCACGTTCCAACGTTCCAGCGTCTCGATGCTCCGGTCGAGCGTCTCCAGGCCTTCGCCGAAGTCCGGGATTACCACCACCCGCGTGCTGGTGCCGCCCAGCTCACGAGCGACTTCCAGATTAGATCGATTGACGCTCAGGACCAGCTCCGCTCCAGCCTCTACCGCCCGGCGGATCTCGCCCGGATCGAAGCTGTCGATGCTGACCCGCATGCCCGCGTGGCAAAGTTCGCGGACGACCTCCCCAAGCCCAGGATAGGGTAGGCCGGGAGTACAGCCGATGTCGATCAGGTCAGCGCCGCTCGCCCGGAAATAGTCGGCAGCCGCGCGCAGCTCTCCGCGGGAGAGCTTCGGTGCATTGTTGATCTCGGCCAGAATCTCGATCGAGTAGCGTCCGTAGTCGGGGAAGTGCTCCTGCCCGAAATAGCGGGGGATTTCCCGGAGGTCTTTCGGTCCTTTCTCGACTGCCACGCGGAACTTCTCTTTCAGGATTCCGGTATCGCCCTCGCACAGCCCGGGAATGAGCACCAGGTCGGTCTCGGGCGGGACCTCCAGATGACGCGCGATCCAGGGTGTGGTCATCAGGGCCGCAACCGTTATCCTCAGGACCGCCACCGGCGCGTCGAACGCCGGCTGCATTTCCCCGAGCACCCGCCGGAGCGCGGGCTCCGCGAGGGTGCCGGTGACAAAGAGAACACGGCGGTACGGCGGTACGGCGGCAGGGCGGTCAGACTCCGGCACAGCGACCGAGTGTTCGTCCACGATCACGTACCGCCGTTCCGCTGTACCGCCGTTCCGCCTATCTCGGATCCCCCGAACGGACCCACTTGTTGGGAGTACCCTCGAGCGCGCCACCTTGCGGCCGCCACAAGGCGATCTCTTCGATCTTGCGGGCCAGCTCGAAATCCTTGTCCGTTATGCCCCCCGCGGCGTGATTCTGCAGCTTCACGATGATGCGGCCCCAGGTGACCGTGAGGTCGGGATGGTGGTACGCAGCCTCCGCCAGAAAACCCACCGCATTGACCAGCATCAGAGTGGTGGGCCAGCCGTCGGTCTTGTATACCCGCCGGATCCAGCCATCCTCGAGATACCAGCCTGGCAGTTCCTTCAGCCGCTCGTTGATCTCGCTGTCGTTGTAAGTGCGTTCTTTGGTTGCTGGCATGTTGTCCTCCTTAGTACGAGTCACGAGTCACGAGTCACGAGTCACGAGTCAGGGGACACGGGTCGCGGGAATCGCGACTCATGACTCGCGACTCGCGACTGTCTACATCACAACGCCTCCATTCACCATAATCGTCTGGCCGGTGAGAAATGCCGCGTCGTCGGACGCGAGGAAGAGCGCGGCTCCGGCAACGTCCTCGGGCTTTCCCCAGCGACCCAGCGGGGTCAGGTCTATCACCTTCTGGCGGAACGTCGGGTCGGCCTCTTCGCCGAAGGCAGTTTCAATGAAACCTGGTGCAAGGATGTTGACTCGAATCTCCGGGGCTACATCACGCGCCAGCGAACGACTGAAGCTCGCGATCCCGCCCTTCGCGGCGGCGTACACCCCGGGATTCTCCCCCTCCATTCCCTGGTCGACATGGTCCCAGGCCATGTTGATGATGCAACCCCCGCCTTGTCTTCTCATGAGGTCCACCGCTGCCCACGAGGCCAGCACGGTACCCCTGAGGTCAACCGCCAATACCCTGTCGAGCTTTTCGATCCGAGACAGCCGCCCGGCCTCGCCGGTCAGGATGTCGGCGCCGGCATTGTTGATCCAGACATCGATGCGATCGAATCCGGTCCGTAGGCGAGCGACGAGTGCGTCGATGTCCTCCTTCCGGCTGATGTCGCTGCGCAGTACTTCCACTCGCCGGCCCATATCCCGAATGGTCTGGGCGGTTGCCTCAGCTCCTTTCTGATTACTCCGGTACGTGATGGCCAGATCGGCTTTGGCTTGGGCGCAGCGCAAGGCAATCGCGCGGCCGATGCCACTCGAAGCTCCAGTGACGAGCACACTCTTCCGCTCCAGCACTGCCGCCGCCTCCCCTCCGACTGCGGTCGAGGATAACTTCTTAAATCCTAACATATCAGAGCCTTAGCATCATACAAGGAGCCGTGATGCGGTTGCTGGTGAGCGTGAGGTCGCCGGTCGAGGTGGAACCCGCCTTACATGGCGGCGCCGACATCATCGACGCCAAGGAGCCGGGTCGTGGCTCACTGGGGGCCGTGCCGCCGGACGTGCTGGCCGAAATACTGGAGCGCATTCCGCCCCCGGTGGATCTGAGCATCGCTTTGGGGGACTTCTCCACTCCGGAGGACGTTCGGAATGCGATTACCCGCCTTCCCCAGCTCACCCGAGAGGCGCCGGTTTATCTCAAGCTTGGGTTTGCCTGCCTGGCTTCGTTTGAGCGAGTCCGTACTCTACTCGACGCGGCCAAGGACGCTGCGTTGCGTCATGCCGCTTTGCCCGGCATCGTGGCAGTCGCGTACGCCGACTTCGAATTCGCTCGCACCATTCCGCCGGCGTTGGTTTTTCGAGCGGCAGCCTGCACTTCCGCCAAGGGAGTACTGCTGGATACGTACCTCAAGGGGAGTGGTAATCTGTTTACCTGGATCGAGCCCGGTGAATTGACTGCAATGGTCGCACGGGTGCATGGGTCTGGGCTGCTGGCCGCCGTGGCGGGGAGCTTAACCAGGGAGCACCTGAGCGCGGTCAGGGCGGCTGAGCCGGACATCATTGGAGTCAGAGGC
>JAICPP010000018.1 GCA_025929805.1 Gemmatimonadales bacterium
AACAGGCCTTCCGGGAATGGGCCAGCAGCTGCGTGTGCCCTCCGGGAATCCCGGTTTGTGCCTGCCGGGGCCGTCCCCTGGGCCGAATCGAACCGCGAAAGCCTATTCGGCCCGACCAGACCGAGCTGGAAGGCAACCCGCGAGCGAGGAGCGCGAAGCTGCGATTTTTTGTGGTCGATGGTGCGCCTTAAGGGACGCCACTGGCTGGTGCTCTGGCTACTGATCTTCCTGGGGGGAGCCCTCATTGTGGTAGCACGTCAAACCACTGCCTTTCGCACTGCAAGGCGGCTTCGGGAGCTCCGGGAGGAGCGCGGCAACCTGGAGGCTCGTCGAGCCGACCTCGAACGCCGAATCCGGATCGCCTCCAGTCGGAAAGTGCTCGTGCCGCTGGCTAAACGCTCCCTCGGCCTGCATGAACCGGCGGATTCGGAGTTCGTGCTGTACCCCTTGCCCACCTCGGCGGGTTCGACCAAGCCCTGATGGCTAAGCCCCTCGCTCGCATTGCCGCCGTACAGCTCGGCTTCATTCTGATCATTCTCATCATCCTCGCTCGAGCGGCTCAGCTCCAGCTGGTGCAGGGAGACCGCTGGGCCGAGCACGCCAGACGACAGCGCACCGAGCGAGCCATCCTTCCCGCTCGCCGGGGAGGTCTGTACGATCGGAACGGAGTACCTCTGGCAATCACGCAAGAGTATTACCACGTCGGCATCGCTCCCAATGAATTGGCTGACCGGGCAGCTGCCCGCCGGCTGGTCAGCCGTCAGCTAGGCATTCCAGCGAGTCTGCTCGCAAAGGATCTTCGTTCCGGCAAACGATGGATCTACTATCACGGGCCATTTACCGCGACTGAGGTGCAGCCTCTGCGCAGGACGGAGGGGATCCATCTCAGCCGCTATTTCCAGCGGTTCTATCCCTCGCGCGCCCTGGCTCGCCCCATCATCGGTGGGTTGTCACCGGACCAACCACGAGGGGCTGCCGGTATGGAGTTGTCGCTGGACTCCATTCTGACTGGCCAACCTGGCGAAGCGGTGTTGCTGAAGGATCGTGCCGGACGGCGCTACGACTCTCCGGCGCGCCTGGTTCGCGAGCCGGTGCCGGGCAACGATGTCATTCTGACGCTTGACGCGGAGCTCCAGGAGATCGCCGAGCGGGGATTGGACGACGCACTCTCCGCCATGCGGGCAGCAGGCGGCGATGTCGTCTTCCTGGACCCGATTAACGGTGAGCTGTTGGCGCTGGCCTCCAGGCAGGCCGGCCGCACCGGCTTTTCCTCCAGCCGCGCTTCGACATTCACTGATCCCTTCGAGCCCGGCTCCACCGCCAAGTTGTTCACGGCAGCCGCCCTCCTGGTGCATGGCAGGGTCGACAGCAACGACGCGGTCTTTGCTGAGGGTGGGACCTGGCGTATGCCGATCAACCGGAGCGGCCGAACTCGCGTGATCACCGATGCTCACCGAACCGTGGGAAACCTGACCTTGTCCCGGGCGATCCAGGTCTCCAGCAATGTTGCCCTGGCGAAGTTCTCCCTGCGTCTGGCTCCCGAAGAGCAGTTCGAGATGTTGCGCGATTTCGGTTTCGGGACGCCAACCGGGGCCGAGTTCCCTTCTGAGTCCAGAGGCCGATTGGCCCTTCCCGACACATGGCAGCCCATGTACACCAGGGCCAGCATGGCGATGGGATACGAGGTTGGAGTAACTCCAGTGCAGCTCGCGGCGGCATATGGAGCTATCGCGAACGATGGTCTGCTGCTCACTCCCACACTGGTGCGGGAGATCCGCAACTCGCGGGGAGAAGTCATCTACCGGCATGACCCCGAGCCGGTGCGACAAGTGGTGTCGCCGGTCATCGCAAGACGCCTACGCGAGTACCTGAGAAGCGCCGCGGGTGAAGGAGGAACCGGAGAGGAGGCCCAACTAGCCAACTACACCTTGCTGGGCAAGACCGGCACTGCGGTGCGATTCCACTCCGGCCGTTATGTCCCCGGGGAGTACACGGCCTCCTTTGCAGCGCTCTTCCCAGCCGACGATCCGCAGCTCGTTGTAATCGTGAAGATCGATAATCCAAGGGGCGACTATTACGGCGGCGTTACTGCGGCACCGGTGACCAGGACGATGCTGCAGCAGGCGCTGGCATCGCGGCGGGTGGCGATCGACCGTAGCCGGTTAGCCAGCGCCGAAGGACCCGCACAGGAGCGCCGGACGGTGAGCGTTGCGGCCCAAACCCCGCGGGTGGTGGTCTCCTGGCCTCATCGAGCTCCAGACTCTCCGGTGGCGCGTCGGCCGGTTCCCGGAGTCGAGGGTAGGAATGTTCGTGAAGCGGCACTGGCACTCCACCGGGAAGGATTCCGGGTATCCCTGCGAGGTCTTGGGAAGGTGAGCCGAACCACTCCGCCCGCAGGCGAAACGGCCCCCCCTGGTACAACCGTCGTTGTTTGGGCGGAGTAACCGCTCCCCCGGAAGATTGATGCTTACCTGGAACGCAATCCTGAGCGAGTTGCGCCGCGCGGACTTGCTGAGCGCAGCGCAAGATACCGGCCCGGATCCGACCGATCTTGGCGTTGACAGCCGTGCCATAACACCCGGCATGTTGTATATCGCCGTTCGAGGCTTCCAATCGGATGGTCATCAATTCGTTGCCGATGCCCTTAGCCGAGGCGCCGCGGCCGTAGTGGTCGAACGTCCCCAGCAATCCGGAGCGCCGGAGATTGTAGTGCGGGATAGCCGCCGCTCCGCGCTCGTCCTTGGTGCGGCCTGGTATGATCATCCGGGCCGGTGCCTCACTCTCATCGGGGTCACCGGCACCAACGGGAAAACCACGACGACGGGACTGGTCCGGCACCTCCTCAACCAGCATGGCACGGCGGGGAGCATTGGAACCCTGGGGGCCTACGACGGTGGCGGTGAGCCGGTACCCTCCACCGCCGGCTCACTGACCACACCGGGTGCCATCGACTTGCAGGCTACCCTGGCAGCGCTGATCAGCCGCGGAGTTCAACAGGTGGTGATGGAGACCTCCTCGCACAGCCTGGATCAGGGAAGGCTGGACGGCCTGGGCTTTGCGGCCGCTGTATTCACCAATCTCTCACGCGATCACCTCGACTACCATGGGACCATGGAGGCGTACCTCGGGTCCAAGCTCCGCCTCAGCAGTTTGCTGCGGCCCGGCGGCGTGGAGGTCGTGAATCTCGATGAAGCGGCCTGGGGCCAACTGCCGCCTCGGACACCGCGCTTGACGTTTGGACTGCACCCGGCAGCTGACGTACGCGCTTCAGGATTGGCTCTCGACGCGAGCGGTTGCCGCTTCCGCCTCAGCGGACGATTCGGGACCCAGGAGGTGGTGCTCCCGCTACTGGGCGACTTCAATGTGGCCAATGCACTGGCTGCTGCGGCCACTGCGCTGGCTCAGGAGCAGCCGCTGGACCAGGTCGCCGATCGGCTGGCCACGGCACCTCAAGTACCAGGACGAATGGAGCGCATCGCCGATACTCCCTGCGTTGTGCTTCGCGATTACGCGCATACACCCGACGCTCTCGATCGTGCGCTCACCACGCTTCGGCCGCTCACTCCAGGACGCCTGATCGTGGTATTCGGCTGCGGAGGTGACCGCGATCGAGGCAAGCGGCCGTTGATGGGGCGCATCGCCGCCGCGCGGTCCGACCTGGCCATCGTCACCTCTGACAACCCCAGAACCGAGAACCCGGACGCCATCATCGACGACATCGAGCGGGGCATGAGCGGTATGCCCCACCTGCGGATTACGGACCGGCTCACGGCCATTCACACCGCGCTGAGCGAGGGCCGCAGTGGCGATACGATCCTGCTCGCGGGAAAGGGCCACGAGACCTATCAAATCATTGGCACTACGAAGATCGTCTTCGATGAGCGGGAGATCGTCCAATCGGCGGTCCGAGGTAAGCAGTGAGCTGGTCTGAGACCACAGTTCGCGAAGCGCTCGGTCTCCAACCAGTAGCGGGACGCCCACCACTGACTTTCTCCAGCATCTCCACCGATAGTCGCGCAATCCAGCGTGGAGCGCTGTTCGTCGCCCTGCGGGGGGATCGGTTCGACGGTCATGATTACCTGGAAGCTGTGGCAGGCGCCGGTGCCAGTGGTGCCATCGTTCGCCGGGGGACGCCAGCCGTCCCTGAGCTGGTCCTCTATGAAGTGGACGATCCACTCCGCGCGTTCGGCCAATTGGCGCGAGTGCGTCGTCGGTCGCTTGCCGGACCGGTGGTGGCCGTCACCGGTACCAATGGAAAGACCAGCACCAAGGAGATGCTCTTGGCCGTTCTGAGTACGCGGTACCGCACCTATGCCACCCGAGCCAATCTGAACAACCTGATCGGAGTTCCGCTCACCATCCTGGAAGCCCCGCAGGATACCGAAGCGTTGATCGTCGAAGCCGGTGCCAACCTGCCGGGCGAGATCGCCCGATATCGTGAGATCATCGAGCCCTCGATCACAGTCATTACCAATGCCGTGGCAGGGCACCTGGAGGGGTTCGGCTCGCTGGCTGGCGTCGTAGAGGAGAAGCTCGCCCTCACCGACAAGGTGCCGCTGGCCGTTGTCGGAGTTGATCCGCCAGCCTTGGCCGAGGGCGCCCGACGGCGGGCCCAACAGGTGCGGACCGCCGCGCTGGCCGGGGCCGATCTCGTCCCGGAGCAGGTCACCCTCGACGGCTCGGCCCGTCCGGTCATGACTATGCGGAAGCACCGGTTTGTCCTGGCAGCCAGGGGCCTCCACCAGGCGGACAACGCGGTGCGCGCGTGGGCCGTGGCTGAGGCGCTCCAGCTCGACCTAGAGAAAGTCACCCGTGCGCTGGAGCAGTTCGCCATCCCTGACGGGCGCGGTGAGCTGATTCAGGAGGGTGAGCTGACCATCTTGAATGACTGCTACAATGCCAATCCCCAGTCCTTCCGCGCTGCCATTGCTACCGCGGCCGCTCTTCGGGGAAGCCGGAGGCTGGTATTTGTGGCCGGCACCATGCGGGAACTGGGGAGCGATTCGCCCGCGCTGCACCAGGAGATCGCCGGGGCTCTGGTGGACCTCCATCCTGAGCTGCTGGCAGCCGTAGGAGATTTTGTTCCTGCGCTCGAGCCCTACGCAGGGGCGCTTCATCATCGGCTGGTCACGGCACCGGACCCCCTGGCGCTTGCTCCTCGGCTGGCGGAGCACCTCCGGGGAGATGAGCTCGTGGTGTTGAAGGCATCCCGGGGCGTGGCCTTGGAGCGTATACTTCCGGCGCTCAAGGCACGCGCGAAGCACGTTGCCCCCGCCGGTGCTCCGCTCCACCCCCGCTGAGGATCGATGTTTTATCACTGGCTCGCGCCACTCGGCAAGACGTACATCGTTTTCAATCTTTTCAACTACATCAGCTTTCGCGCTGCCGGCGCCACCGTCACCGCGCTCCTGCTCGCGTTCCTGGTAGGACCGCCGGTTATTCGGCGCTTGCGGGCGCGGAAGGTAGGGCAGGTGGTCCGGGCGGAAGGACCGGCCAGTCACCAAAGCAAGCGCGGCACACCCACGATGGGCGGGCTCATCATCCTGCTTGCCACAATAGTCCCCACGCTCCTCTGGGCCCCCCTGACCAACCGGTTCGTCGTGGTAGCCATGCTGTCCACCCTCTGGATGGGCTGCATCGGGTTCTTGGACGATTACCTCAAGATCGTGCAAGGAAAATCTCGGGGGCTGGTGGCCCGGTGGAAACTTGCGGGACAATGCAGCTTCGGCTTGTTGCTCGGACTCTTCCTGGCGTTTAACCCCGTGGTGCCCACCGATACGATTCCAGCGACCGCAACGACGCTCCCTTTTTTCAAGTATCTGGTGGTCAACTTCGCCACCTGGTTGTTTGTGGTCTTCGTGATGGTGGTGATCACGGGAAGCATCAATGCAGTGAACCTCTCCGACGGCCTCGATGGGCTCGCTACCGGACTGGCGGGAATCGCTGCGGCGGCGTTTGCGGTGTTTGCCTATCTCTTCGGCCGGGTGGATGTCACCACCTATCTGAATGTGTTTTATCTGCCCGGGGCGGGGGAGCTGGCGGTCTTTTGCGCCGCTCTGATGGGCGCGACAATTGGTTTTCTCTGGTTCAATGCCCATCCGGCTGAAGTGTTCATGGGCGATACCGGCAGTCTCGCGATCGGTGGTGCGCTCGGCACGGTGGCGATTCTCCTGAAAGCCGAATTCCTCCTCCTCCTGATCGGTGGTGTGTTTGCTGCCGAGGCTGTCTCCGTGCTGATTCAGACCGGCACCTACCGCTGGTTCAGGCGTACTCGAGGTCGCGAATACGCCGACGCGCACCGGGTGTTTCGCATGGCGCCGCTTCATCATCATTTCGAGAAGCTGGGCTGGGCCGAAACCACGGTTGTGACCCGGTTCTATATCCTGGGCTTGCTCTGCGCGCTCGTCGCGCTCTCGACCCTGAAGGTTCGATGACGGGCGTGGCCCAGGCAGCTCTCTTCGATCGCTGGCTGACGAGCGGACGGGAAGTAGCCGTGGTTGGCTTGGGCAAGAGCGGCGTGGCTGCGACGCTGCTGCTGCGGGACCTGGGTATTGGTGTGTACGCGTCGGACACGGGATCGGGACCCGGCTACGAGGATTGGGCGCGGGAGCTGCGAGCGGCGGGCGCGGTCGTTGAACTGGGCGGTCACGATATCAGTCGCATAGGGCGAGCCGCGGCGGTGGTGGTAGCGCCAGGAGTGCCGCCAAACATTCCGGCGCTCGAGTCGGCTCGGCGGGCCGGCCTCGAGGTCTACGCCGAAGTGGACATCGGCTTCCTGGCTCTTCGGCAAACCCGCTGCGTCGCCATTACCGGCACCAATGGCAAGACCACGACCACTTCATTGGTGGCCCACATCCTGGTAAGTGCAGGTCTGAAGGCGAAGACCGCCGGCAACATCGGCAACCCACTCTGTGACCTGGCCCGTTCGGCCCAGCCCCCCGCCTGGCTGGCGCTGGAGCTCTCCAGCTTTCAGCTGCACGATGCACCCCACGTCGACCCGGTCGTGGGCGTGCTCACCAACCTGGCACCCAACCATCTCGATCGCTACGCATCTCTGTCGGAGTACTACGGAGACAAGGCTCAGTTATTCAGGAACGCTCGCGCCAGCTCGGTCTGGGTGACCAATGCGGACGATCCGGTGGTGCGGGAGATGACGCGAGATGTCGAAGGGCATCACCTGCGATTTTCGATCCAGGAACGAGCGGATGCATGGTACGATCGGGAGGGGAGACGACTCATGCTGGGAAGCTCGGAAGTACTTCCTCGTGCCGCGTTGCCACTGCTGGGCGACCACAATGTGGCCAATGCGCTCGCGGCGACCCTGGTAGCCGCCGAGCTCGACATCCCGGTGTACCGGATCGCGACCGGCCTCCAGTCCTTCCGGGCTATTCCCCACCGGGTCGAACCGGTTCGAGAGGTAGACGGCGTACTCTGGGTAAACGATTCGAAATCCACCAATATCACCTCGACCGAAGTCGCGGTAGCCGCGCTCGAGCGTCCCTTCGTTCTCCTCCTGGGTGGGCGCCACAAGGGCGAGCCATACACCAGGCTGGTTCAGCTACTTCAGGGACGGTGTCGGGCAGTAATCGCGTATGGGGAGGCCGGCCCGCTCATTGTGAGAGACCTCGGGTCGAGTCTCAAGGTGGTGCCGGCTGGATCCTTTGAAGAGGTACTCGCCCTGGCGCGGAAACTGGCTCGACCAGGGGATGCGGTGCTGTTGTCGCCGGCGTGCTCCAGTTACGACATGTTTCGCAACTATGAGGAGCGCGGAGAACGATTCCGCGCCGCAGTGCAGGCCCTGTAATGCCCAGACCGGTACGGCATCCCGGAGAAATGCGTTGGGAGACCCGGCTCCTGGGCATGGTCACAGCAGCCCTCCTGGTGTTCGGCATTGCGACGACGTACGGTGCGGCAAGCCTGATGACGCTCCAGGGCCAGAATGCCGGCCTGGATTTCGCCTTGCGCCAGGTTTCCGGCGCAGCGGTGGGTGGCGTGCTTCTCTTGCTGGCCTCACGATTGGATTATTACCGCTGGCGTCAGCTCGCCTGGCCCCTGCTCCTCGTCACTATCGTCTTTCTGTTCATCCCGCTGCTTCCGTTTACTCGCACAATCTCTCCCACGATCAACGGCGCCCGGCGGTGGATCGACATCGGGCCCATCAACTTCCAGCCATCCGAGGTGGCGCGCCTGATCGTGGTGATCTGGTGTGCCATGCTCGCGTCCAAGAAGGGCCTGCAGGTCCGTGAGTTCAAGAAGGGCGTCCTGCCGTTTCTCCTGATTCTGGGCCTGATCTCCGTGCTGATTCTGCTGGAGCCGAACCTGTCGATGGCGACTCTGGTTGCATTACTCGGAGGCCTCGTCCTGTTTACTTCAGGAGCCAAGATCAACCACTTCGGCCTAGTGGTCGGTCTCGGAATGATTCTGGTCTTTCACCAGATTCGCGACGTCGACTACCGGCTGGCGCGTCTGCTGACGTTCCTGAATCCGGGCCAGGCCACCACCGAAGCCGGCTTTCAGATCCATCAATCGCTGGTCGGCATTGGATCGGGTCGGCTGTTCGGCGTTGGATTCGGGGAGGGACAGCAGAAGCTCGGCTACCTGCCATATGCCTACTCCGATTTCCTCTTCAGTACCATCGGAGAGGAATGGGGGTTCCTCGGCGTGTGCGTTGTGGTTGCCCTGTTCGCGCTGTTCTGCTGGCTGGGGCTTCGCATTGCGCGGACCGCCGCCGACCCGTTCGGACAGTATCTGGCCGTTGGACTGACTGCCACCGTGGGCCTGACTGCATTCATGCACATGGGGGTTTCCCTCGGCCTGGTTCCCACTACCGGTTTGACACTCCCCTTCATGTCCTACGGCCGATCCAGCCAGGTGATCTCGCTGCTAGGCACTGGAATTCTCATTAACATCGGAAGGCTGCGAGGCAGTCCTCGGGCCGCTGGGCCGAGGGAGCGGAGGGCGGAATGGCGGTACGGCGGTACTCCAGCAGCGCGGCCCGACGGCCAATCGGGTGACCGACGTGGAGACGCGAGTCAGAGCAAATCAGCACGCCGCAAGCGAGCGAAGTCGTGACCGAGGGGGGGGCAGTTACCGCCGTACCGCCGTACCGCCGTACCATCTTCATCGCCGGTGGCGGTACCGGCGGACATCTTATGCCGGCGTTGGCGATCGCCGACGCGCTGGTGGAACATGCACCGTCGTTCGAGCCGGTGCTGGTCGGAGCGGTCCGCGGCGTGGAGGCCCGTATCCTCCCGAGCCGCGAGTACCGATTCCATCTGCTTCCCTCCGAGCCGATCTACCGTCGTACTTGGTGGAAGAACGCGAAGTGGCCGTTCGTCGCCGGGCGCCTCCTCCGTGAGATCAGTCGACTGTTCGAGACCGAGCGACCGGTAGCCGTTCTGGGTACTGGGGGCTACGCCTCTGGTCCGGTGGTGTGGTGGGCAGCGCGTCATGGAATTCCCACCGCAATCCAGGAGCAGAACGCATTTCCCGGATTGGCGAGCCGCTGGCTTAGTCGTCGGGTACGCCACGTGTATCTCGGACTACCTGAGGCTGGTCGACTGCTCCGGTTCGGGCGGAACACTGAGGTCTTCGATACCGGAAATCCTATTGTCCCGCCGTCCTCTGGAAGGAAAGAGGCAGCGCAGGCGAGGTTCGGTCTCAATGGCAGCCGGCCCGTGGTGCTGGTGACCGGTGGAAGCCAGGGCGCGCTCGCACTGAATCAGACTGTGGCGGCATGGCTGGATGACGGCGGGCCCGGAGACGCCAACCTGATCTGGGTGACGGGGCGCGGCACCTATTCGCAATTTCAGAAATACCAGTCGCACCAAGTACAGGTTCTGGATTTTCTCGACCCTATGGCCGACGCGTACTCGGTCGCCGATCTCGTCGTCTCTCGCGCAGGAATGATTACCGTAGCGGAGCTCTGCGCGTGGGGTCTTCCCAATGTGCTGATCCCGCTCCCGACTGCGGCCGCCGACCACCAGACTCACAACGCGCGGGTTCTCGCCGACGCGGGGGCGTCGCTGATGTTGCCTCAGTCGGAGCTGAGCCCGCAGCGCCTGCGCGACCTGGTGACCAGACTCCTGAACGACCCAGCGGCGCGACAACAGATGGCTCAACGCGCGCGTGCGCGGGGACGGCCAGACTCGGCTCGTGAAATAGTGTCGAAGTTATTGACACTCACCAGTTGAGCGCACTTTCAGAACCTGCGGTACCATCTTACATTAGCCCAGCAAACATGGCACTGTTCAACCCCACGGATAAACGCACTGTGCACTTCATGGGAATCGGCGGTGCCGGCATGAGCGCTCTGGCGCTGATTGCCTGCCGGCGAGGGGTTTCCGTGAGCGGTTGCGACGTGGACCCTTCGGGTGCGGCGGACCTTCAGTCGCTGGGAGTTCCCATAGCGCGGGGACATGACGCATCTCATCTGAACGGGGCCCGCGCGGTGGTGGTGACTGCCGCGATACCCGCTTCTCACCCGGAGCTGGAACGGGCTCGGCAGCTCGGCCTGGCGATCGTCCCGCGAAAGGTGGCGCTCGCCGAGCTGGTCGCCGGTGCCCAATCCGTCGGGATCTCGGGCACTCACGGCAAGACCACGACAACCGTGATGACGACCGAGGCTCTCACGGCCGCGGGAATGAACCCCACTGGAATCGCCGGTGGCAGAGTGAATTCCTGGAAAGGCAACGCGCTGGTGGCAGGTGATCAGCTGTTTGTCGTGGAAGCCGATGAATTCGACAAAGCGTTCCTCTCGCTGCACCCCACGGTTGCGGTGGTCAACAACGTTGAGCCCGATCACCTCGAGTGTTACGGATCGATGGACGCGCTGGAGGATGCGTTTGTGGAGTTCGCGGGACGCGCCCGAGTGGCTGTAGTCAGCGCCGATGATCCCGGCGCCCGGAAGGTCGCGGCGCGAAGCGGCAACCGGATAACGACGTTCGGCTTGGAATCCGCTGCAGACATTCGGATCAGCGACGTCGTACAGCACGCGGATCGAACCGAAGCGCGGATCCGCTGGCGCAACGGCCGCTCGCTGGCTCTTAGTTTAAAGGTGCCCGGGGTGCATAACCTGCGGAACGCCGTAGCGGCGTTGAGTGTAGTAGATGCTTTGGGCGGTGCGCTGGAACCGGCGGCCGCGGCGCTGGCAGGGTTCGAAGGGGTGGGACGGCGCTTCGAGCGGCTGGGAGAGTTCGCCGGCGTCGCCGTCGTCGATGATTATGCGCACCATCCTTCCGAGCTCGCTGCCACCTTGTCTGCCGCCCGTCAGGCCTATCCCGGCCGGCGATTGGTGGCCGTCTTTCAGCCGCATCTCTATTCCCGCACAGCGGCGCACGGCCAGGCGATGGGACAGGCACTTGCAGCGGCCGATCTGGTAATTGTGACCGAGATCTACCCGGCCCGGGAGCAGCCGATTGCCGGAGTGAGTGGTTTGCAGGTGGCGGAGGCAGCGGAACGCGCCGGCGCCGTTACCCGGTTCGAGCCCACTCGCGCCGAGGTGGGAAGAACTGTGTATCAGGCGCTCAAGTCGGGCGACGTCGTGCTCACGCTCGGCGCCGGTGATATTACCCGAGTGGCGCCCGAGCTGGTCCGTTGGCTGAGCGCCGCCTGAGCCTCGGCTCGGCACAGCGATCACGCCTACGGTATGCATGGCAGGCACTCGGCGGTTTGGCAGCCGCCGTGTTGCTGTGGTACGCGACACCCTGGGTCCTCCGCCGGCTCGAGTTCTTTCGGGTCAGGCGGGTGGAAATCGCCGGAATTCAGTATCTTGCACCAGCTCAGATCACAGCCGCCTTGGGGCTGGCTGATCGGGCCAGCGTGTTTGACGATCTGCTGGCGGCCGGGAGCGGGCTGAGGGCGCTTCCGGGTGTCCGCTCCGCCGTGGTGAGTCGCCGGCTCCCCGGCACGCTGGAGATCGTAATTGAAGAAGCGGTTCCTGTGGCGCTCGCTCCTCGTGGGGTTAGCCTGACGCTGCTGGACTCCAGTGGCAGTGTGCTTCCCTTCAATCCGGCCGCCACAGCTCCGGATCTTCCCATCGCGGCGAGTGCGGATTCAACCGTAGCCCAAGTCCTGGCACGCATCCGGGCGCACGCCCCGGTGCTGTTCGGTCGCATCGAGGCAGCACGGCGGGTGAAGGGCGACGTGGTAGTCGAGCTGGATGGCCGACGGCTCTGGTTCGGTCCTGCGGCGACGGCGGAGGACATACGAGCGGTGACGGCGGTGGCGGAAGACCTCGCCCGGCAGGGGCGCAACTACGGAGAACTGGACGGCCGGTTCGCCGGTCAAGTGGTCGTTCGATGGGCCGGAGTGTGAGTACCCAGCCGCAGCGGCTCGTGGCCGCGCTGGACCTGGGATCGACCAAGGTGGTAGCGCTCATCGCCGAGGTCACCGGTGAGCCACGGGACCCCGGAGCCAAGATTTTGGGATTGGGTGTGGAGCGGAGCGGGGGCATCCGGCGGGGCGTGGTCCGGGACATCGAAGAGACCACCCGGGCCATCGAGAAGGCCATGAAAAGCGCCCAACGCATGGCGGGTGTCGAAGTCGGCACGATCTACTGTGGCATCGCTGGCGAGCACGTGGCCGGTCGCAGCTCACATGGCATGGTATCGGTCACAGCCGACGAGATTCGCACCGGTGATGTCGCCCGGGTCAACGATATGGCCAGCAACGTCAGCTTCGGCCGTGATCATGAGCTGCTGCATGCGATCCCCCAGGACTACCTGATCGACCAGCAGGGGGGCATCAGCGAACCGATCGGAATGACCGGGTCCCGGCTCGAAGCCGAGGTCTACCTGGTCACCGTGTTATCCAGTGTATTGCAGAACCTCAGGAAGTGTGTCGAGCGGGCCGGGTACCAGGTGGCCGAGTTCGTGCTCGAGCCGCTGGCGGCCTCGCTCGCGGTGCTCACGGCGGATGAGATTGAGCTTGGCTGCGCCATTGTGGATCTGGGTGGTGGATCGACCAACGTCTCGATTTTTCATAGCGGCAAGATTCGGCATACCGGCTCGTTGCTCTGCGCGGGTGGACACGTGACCGCGGACATCGTGCACGGGTTGCAGGTGACCCAGCACGATGCGGAGCGTTTGAAGGAGCGCTACGGCGCGGCCTTCGAGCCGCTGGTTCCCGAAAGCGATGTGTTCGAGCTTCCCAGCACGCCGGGACAGGGCGCGCGGAATGCTCAGCGGCGAATACTCGCCCATATCATGCACATGCGGCTCCAAGAGGTGCTGGAGTACGCGCTCGACGAGATCACCCGCGCCGGGTATCATCAGCGCCTGCCGGCCGGTGTCATCGTGACGGGAGGCGGAGCCCTCGCCCCCGGAATCGTGGAGCTCGCTCGCGAAGTGTTTGCGATGCCGGCTCGGTGTGGAGTGCCCGGCCAGCGGCTGCGCGGATTGGCCGACAGTGTGGAATCACCACGAATGGCGGTACCGGCAGGTCTGGTGTTGTACGGTGCCAGGCAAGTTGCTGTCAGCGGTGGGTTGGGAGCGGGGGGGCGGAAGTCACCGGCAATGGAAAAGGTGCTTGCTCCAGTGAAACGGTGGCTCCAGGACTTCTTTTGAGTCTGGACGAGGGGACACGACCATGATCTTTGAGCTAGAAGAGGGCGTGGCACAGACCGCGCGAATGAAGGTGGTGGGCGTCGGTGGCGGCGGCGGCAACGCCGTCAATCGGATGATCGAGGACCAGCTGGGCGGTGTCGAGTTCATCTCAGTCAACACCGATTCCCAGGCGCTCGCGATGTCGAAGTCGGACATCAAAATTCAGATCGGCCGCAAGCTGACCCGCGGGCTGGGCGCGGGCGCGCGCCCGGAGATCGGTCGCCAGGCGATCGAAGAAAACCGGGACGAGGTCCTCCACGCGGTTCAAGGCGCCGACATGGTCTTCGTGACCTGCGGCATGGGTGGAGGGACTGGCACCGGCGCCGCCCCGGTTGTGTCCCAGATGGCCCGCGAAGCCGGAGCGCTCACGGTCGGCATCGTCACCAAGCCCTTTCTCTTTGAAGGCCGGCGGCGAATGAAGCAGGCCGAGGGCGGCATCAATGAAATGCGCAACAATGTCGATACTATGATCGTGGTGCCCAATGAACGGCTACTCGCTGTGGTAGGGAAGGGCATTCCCTTCCAGGAAGCGCTGAAGAAGGCGGACGAGGTTCTGCTCCATGCCACTCAGGGAATTGCCAGTCTGATCACGTCGACCGGCATCATCAACGTAGACTTTGCCGACGTCCGCACGGTCATGCAGAACGGTGGAGCGGCCCTGATGGGCACCGGGATCGGCCGAGGGGAGAATCGCGCACTCGAAGCCGCCCAGCAGGCGATCTCGAGTCCGTTGCTCGACAACATCTCGATTGCCGGTGCCTTGGGGGTGCTCATCAACATCATCGGTGGGGACGATCTGACACTCGGTGAAACTACCCAGATCAACGATATCATCCACGACGCGGTGGGGGACGACGCCGAGATCATCTTCGGGGCCGGCAACGATCCGGCGATGCACGGAGAGGTTCGAGTGACCGTGATCGCCACGGGGTTCGACCGCCCAGTCACCGCCGAGCAACCCATCGGTCGGCCTTCTGGCGCGGCGGGCGTCATCAACTTCCCCTCCCACCGGCAGCGCCCATCCACCCCGGTTCAGCCTGCCACCCCGGTGATTACCCGGGTACAGCCACGGATCCACCAGGCACCCGCAGCGAGCACGCCCACGGATGTGCCGGAAATGGAGATCCCCACCTTCATCCGCAGGCAGATGGACTGATGCGCGGGCTCGGTGCGTCCGCAGCAGCCCTGGTCTTTGGAGCCTCTGCGTTCCTCGGGCTGAGTGGCCGCTGGCACTGGCCCCGTATGGAGAGTCAGCCGGCCGCACCAGTGGCTCTGGCCGAGGCTCCCATCCGCTTCACTGTTACGCAGGACACTCTGCAGCGGGGCGAAACGCTCTCCGACTTGTTCGGCCGGCACAATGTTACCCTGGACTTCCAGCGGCTGGATCCTTCGTTGTTGCTTAATCCCCGTCGAGTACGCGCCGGTCTCGTCTTCACCTTCCGACGGCTGCTGGGAGACTCGGCTCCCAATCAGGTTACGGTCCGCACCTCGCCGGATCAGCGAGTCGTATTCAGCCGGGTATCCGACATCTGGAACGCTGTCGCACAGCCGATCCGGTGGCAAAGGCAGGAAGTTCGGGTCGAGGGGGCTATCGATAATTCGCTGTACGAGGCGCTGGACGCAGGCGTCAGCGACGAACACCTCGACAGTGGCAATCGACAGAGACTGGCGTGGGAGCTGGCCGACGTGTACGCCTGGGAAGTGGACTTTACCCGGGACATCCACCCGGGCGATCGGTTCAGGGTGGTGTTTGAGCGTTTGGTGTCCGAAGAAGGTGAAGTCCGGTTGGGGAATGTCCTCGCCAGTGACCTGACGATCTCGGGCAAGAGTCTCATGGCGTTCCGCTTCAGCGGTCCGTCCGGCTCCAAGGCGATGTACTACGATGCCGAGGGTGGCTCACTCCGCAGGGCTTTTCTTCGGGCTCCGGTTGAGTTCCGCCGCATCTCCTCCAACTTTGCGCGCCGCCGGTTCCATCCCGTGCTGGGTCGCAGTCGGCGCCATGAGGGCACTGACTACTCTGCCGCTCCCGGTACGCCGGTCATGGCGGCCGGCGACGGCGTTGTCCTGCGCGCCGGGCGCGCGGGCGGATACGGCAATCTGATCGAGCTCCGGCACCTGAACGGGATCACCACTCGCTACGGACATCTGCGCGGATTCGCCCGGAAGATCCGCCGCGGGGTCCGCGTCGAGCAGGGGCAAACAATCGGTTACGTCGGATCGACCGGGCTGGCAACTGGTCCGCATCTGCATTACGAGTTCCGCATGAATGGCGTGGCCAAGGACTCCCGCCGGGTCAAGCTCGGCAGCGGCTCCCCGGTTCCGGCGGAGCATCGCGCTGCCTTCATCCAGGAACGAGATCGCCTAAATGTCCTGCTGCAAAGCTCCGACAGCACGTCCGCCCCACCATCTGCTATTGCTCGGCAAGCGCCTGAAACCCTGACCCGGTGGCTGCCGTAGCGACGCTGTAGTGGATCTCTTTCCAGCCATAGATATCCGAAACGGCCGCGTCGTTCGCCTGACCCAGGGCGAGCCGGCGCGGCAAACCATTTATGGGGACGACCCGGTTGCGGTGGCCGAAGACTTCGTGCAACAGGGTGCCAGGTGGATCCACGTGGTTGATCTGGATCGTGCATTGGGTGAAGGATCCAATGTCGAGGTCGTACGCCACTTGCTCCGGCAAGTGGGTAATCGGGCCAAAGTACAACTGGGGGGTGGACTCCGCAGTCTGGACTTGGTGCGGGGTGCCTTGGAGCTGGGCGCAGCACGGGTCGTGATCGGAACAGCCGCTGCAATGGACAATGAGTTCATCCCTGCCGCCGTGCGTGCCTTTGAACCCGAGCGTCTGGCCGTGGGTCTTGACGTACGCCAGGGGTTCGTGGCGCTACGGGGATGGACCGAGGCGTCCTCCCGACGGGCATCGGAGGTCGCGGATCGCGTAGTACGTGCGGGCATCAGAGTCCTGGTGTACACGGACATCAACAGAGACGGTATGCTGGGTGGACCGGATCTGGCCGGGGCAGTGGTACTGCAGATGAATGGCGCCCGGGTGATCGCCAGCGGTGGGGTGGCCAACGCTGGCGATATCAGGGCGGCATGCGAAGCCGGATTGGCCGGAGTCATCGTAGGCCGAGCGCTCTACGAGGGCCGGGTGAGTCTTACAGAAGGACTGAGCGCGGCGCAGTGCGCTCCAGTTCGTTGATGCCCACCTTCATTCTCATAAGCGTCCTCGCGCTCGCGCTCTCGGCCTTTACCTACCTGGTCCTGGAGCGCCTGGGTAGGCGTTCCTTGACTCCCCTCATCTGCCGGGCTGTCGCCTGGGCTGCGCTCGGCCTTCTCGTCGTCAATCTCGGCTGCCCGGTTCAGGGCGGTCCTCGCCGTCCGCTCGTCCTGCTCGACGCATCATTGAGTCTGGGCGCCGCTGGCGGCCGTTGGCCCGAGGCTCGAGACTCGGCGTTTCGATGGGGTGAGGTGCGGACCTTCGGCGATGAGCGAGCCCGATCGGACAGCCTGCCTGCCAGGGGCCGCTCGCTGCTCGCACCCGCGCTGCTTGCGGCTGCCGCTTCGGATCGACCGGTGGTCGTGGTCAGCGACGGGGAAATCGAAGACTCGAGGGAGATTCCTCCCGATATCCTATCGCGCGCCGGCGTGCGCCTCTTTCCTCGTGACCAGCGTCCTGATTGGGCGATCAGCCGGCTAACCGGGCCGAGCCGTGTCAGTGCTGGAGACTCGATTCCGCTGGAGGTTCTGGTTCAGTCCTCCGGGGAGCAGAATCGGGACACGATCGCCGCCCAAGTCACTGCAGGGGCCAGGAGACTGGGCCAAAGAGTGGTGAGGCTTGGGGCAGAAGGCGGTGGTCGGGCGCGGATCTCGGTCCCGTCGGCGACATTGCCGGCTGGCGACCACGTCATCCGGGTCTCACTGGTTCACCGCGGTGACGCTGAGCCTCGAACCGATTTCCGGCTTCACGTTCTCACTATCACGCCAACTCCAGGCGTGGTATTCCTGGCGGGCCCTGCCGATTGGGATAGCCGCTTCTTGTTTCGCACCGTCCGGGAGGTCAGCCGGTTGCCGGTCCGGGGTTTTGTGAGACTCGAGCAGGAACGCTGGCGCTCCATGAGCGATCTCCGGCCGGTGCCCTCGGAACAGGTGCGTCGTGCGGCCCGCCAGGCCGACCTCTTGATCCTGAAAGGAGGAATAGAGGCCATGAGAGTAGGGACCCAGGCCCGCGGCGTGTGGGTCTGGCCCAGCGGTGAATACGGCGAGGATGCGGTGGCCGGCGATTGGTACCTGACAGTCGGCGAGGCTTCACCTTTGTCCGGCGCTTTCCTGGGTCAACCGGTGGACTCATTTCCCCCCGCTATCCAGCTCTCCCCAGCAAGGCCGGAACCCGGTGGCTGGACCGCGCTCTTAGCTCAGTTGGGACGCCGCGGACCGAGGCGACCCGCGGTGTTCGGAAAACAGGAGGGCAATATCCGTGAGGTGACGGTAGCCGCCGATGGAATGTGGCGATGGGCGTTTCGAGGGGGCTCCAGTGAGCAGAGTTACCGGTCCTGGGTAGCCGCAACCGCGAGCTGGCTGCTGGGAGGCGTGGACTCCGCACAAGGGAAGGCTCGTCCCCTACAGGCAGTAGTCCCGAACGGACGCCCCATCGTGTTCCAATGGCTGGGCGGCGGCACGGCAGTGCCGCTCAGGGTCACGTGGTCGGGGGCCAAGGAGAGGGTCGATACCCTTCAGTTCGACGGAAACGGCAGGGCCTCTGCCTGGTTGGCGCCCGGTGAGTACCAGTACCAACTCGGCAGTGGTGGGGCGGGGACTGTTGCGGTAGAAGAGTACTCGGACGAATTCCTTCAGCGACCGGTGAGTCTGACGGCTCACGAGCCTCGTGTCAGCCGGCCGGCCGGGCGGTCTTCCGCCCGGGACTGGCTGTGGCTCTTTGGTCTTTGCGTATTGGCGCTATCAGGCGAATGGTTTGCCCGGCGTCGGCTCGGACTGCGTTGAGGTACATTACGGCATGAAGTCCAATCGACTCGCAAGCGCCGACAAGGGGAGCGTCTGGTCTCGCATCAAACGTATCGCGCTGACCGATGTGGGCGCGCTGATTCGCGGTCTGAATGCCTCGGACCTGGAGAACCTGGAGCGGGTTCTGATCGAAGCTGACTTTGGGGTTACCGCCACCATGGAGCTCACGGAAGCGCTGGAAGACGAGGTCCGGCGCGGCAAGCTCAAGACCGAGGCAGACCTCAGGCGGTCGCTTCAGGAGCGTCTCACCGGGATGCTCGGAACAAACGGCAGCCCTGGTGAGATCGCACAGGCCAAGCCAGGACCGACGGTCATACTCATCGTCGGCGTCAATGGAACCGGCAAGACCACCACGGCAGCCAAGCTCGCATGGAGACTGCAGCGAGAAGGTCGGAGTGTTCTCCTGGCCGCAGCGGATACCTATAGAGCCGGCGCTATCGCCCAGCTCCAGGTGTGGGCCAACCGATTGCATCTCCCCAGCGTGGCCGGCTCGCCGGGAGGAGATCCCGCCGCAGTGGCTTTCGATGCCATCGACGCGGCCACTTCTCGGGGGCTCGACACCGTCATCATCGATACCGCAGGGCGGCTGCATACTCAGGAAGGTCTGATGGAGGAGCTCCGGAAGATCACCCGGGTGGTAGGTCGTCGGTTGGAAGGGGCACCGCACGAGACGCTCCTCGTGCTCGATGGGACCGTAGGGCAGAACGCGATTCAACAGGGCAAGCTCTTCACTCAGGCGGTGGCCCCCACGGGAATCGTCGTTACCAAGCTCGACGGCAGCGCGCGCGGAGGAGCGGTTGCGGCTCTCCGGCGCGAGCTGGGCCTGCCAATCCGGTTCGTCGGCCTGGGCGAGTCGGTGGAAGATCTCGAGCCGTTCGATGCGGAACGGTTCGCTGAGAACCTCCTGGCCGAGGCTCCGGCCGTAGCCTCGTAAACGGGATGGCGGGACGGTCTGCTCGAGCTGCAGTTCGCCTGGACACACCGGTCCAGTTTCTCAAGGGTATCGGTGAGCGGCGAGCCGAAGCCCTCGAGCGTCTCGGGGTCCGCACCGCACGTGATCTTCTCTGGCATCTTCCCCACCGCTACATCGATGCATCCACCTTGACTCCGCTGGCCAGGGCGGATGTGGGGCAGGAGGTAGCGTGTGTTGGCCGGGTAGTCGCCAAGGGGGTGCTGCCGACCCGTCGTGGACTCCGGATCTTTCACGCAGTGTTGCGGGACGACAGCGGACTTCTGGAATGTGTGTGGCCGGGCCAACCCTTTCTCGATCGGACCATCGTGGTGGGTCAGACCCTCTTGGTGTCCGGCCCGGTGCGATTTTACCACGGCCGGCAGATGGCCCCGCGGGAATTCGTCATTCTCGCCGACGGCGACGCTGACGGCGACAGCTTGCCTACTGGGAAAGTCCTTCCGGTGTACCCCGCGACCGAAGGGCTGAGCCACAAAATCATCCGAGGTCTCATCGAGCGACATCTCGAAGGATTGATCGCTCTATCTGAGGATGCGCTGCCCGAGCCGGACCGGCAGACGCTGGATCTGCCGAAACTTCCGGATGCGCTGCGTTCGGTTCATCGCCCCACTTCTACCGAGGACGCCGAACGGGGACGCCGCCGACTCGCCTTCGACGAGCTCTTCGATCTTCAGTTGATGCTGATTCGGGCCCGAACGCTGGCCAAGCGGCACCGGAGTGGGGTGGCTTTTTCCTTGAAACGCGATCTTACCACCCAATTCAAGGAAAGTCTCCCCTGGCAGCTCACCGCCGATCAGCATCGTGCGCTCCGCGAGATCACCGGTGACATGACGGCCTCCGAGCGAATGCACCGGCTCCTGATGGGAGACGTGGGCACCGGGAAGACCGTCGTGGCGCTCTTTGCCATGCTGCTCGCCATCGAAAACGACTTTCAGGCAGCCTTCATGGCCCCTACCGAGCTACTGGTCGAGCAGCACGGCGCTACCCTGGAGAAGCTGCTGGAGCCGCTATCCCTCCGTCCCGAGCTGTTGTTGGGCCGGCAGACGGCGGCCGAGAAGGCGGCCGTGCGCAAACGGTTGGCAAGCGGCCAGACCCGGCTGGTGGTAGGGACCCATGCGCTGCTCCAGGAAGGCGTAGCGTTCCGCCGACTGGGCCTGGTTGTCATCGATGAGCAGCACCGGTTTGGCGTGGAGCAGCGGGCCGCCCTGATCGGGAAGGGTGCGGCCCCGGACGTGTTGCTTCTCACCGCCACTCCCATTCCACGATCACTGGCCCTTACCCTCTATGGCGATCTGGATATTTCCACCCTGAAGGAGCGTCCTCCCGGCCGCGGGACGGTGCGGACGGCAGTCCGCAACAGCGGCCAGCGTGAGCGGGTTCTCGAGTTCATCCGAGGCGAGTGCGAAAAGGGAAGGCAAGCGTACGTCGTGCTACCGGTCATCGAGGAAACCGAGCGCGCCGACCTGCGGGCTGCAACCACGATGATGCAGTCGCTGGCAGCCCGGTGGCCCGAGCTGCAGGTCGGTCTCGTGCACGGGCGGCTTAAGGCCGAGGAGCGGGACGCAGTCATGCGCCGCTTTCGAAACGGCGAACTGCACGTGCTGGTGGCTACCACCGTGATCGAGGTCGGCATCGATGTGCCCAACGCCACGATGATGCTGATCGAGCACCCCGACCGGTTCGGCCTGGCTCAGCTCCACCAACTGCGGGGTCGTATCGGGAGAGGAGCGGAGGAGAGCTACTGCATCCTCCTGGTGGATGGCCCAGCGCCCGATCGGTTGCAGGGTTTCGCGGCTACGCAGGATGGCTTCAGGATCGCGGAACTCGATTTGGCCGAGCGGGGTATGGGTGACCTGATTGGCGCGCGGCAATCGGGGGGCTTCGAAGTGCGGCATGCGCGATTGCCCGAGGATGCCGACCTGCTGGGACGTGCGCGTGAACTGGCCACCCGCATCATTGCGGCCGACCCCGCGCTGCAGCGGCGGGAGAATCAGCGGCTTCGCGAGCGCGCGGTTACCCGCTATCCTCGAGCCGTCGAGCTGTTCCGAGTAGGCTAAAAACGCACTCGGAAGCCGAGTCCGGTGCCACCTCGCAGACTTCGTACTTCCGGCTCGAAGGGAATGTTGTCGGGCCGCCCCTTGGGGCGGGTCAACTCCCAAACGAACAATACCGCGGCGCCCGCAAGCGCCGTTTCTCCGCCGATCAGCCACCCCCGGGCGATGCGATCATACCGGAGCGAGCGCTGGTAGAAGGCTTCGATCTGGGGATCCACGTAGCGCCCGTCGGACCCCAGGTTGCAGCGCGTACGCGTCGTCCCACAGCTGGACTCCAGTGCGTCGAAGGCATCCTCGGCTCGGTTGTGAGCGCGGATGCCCAGATAGTTCATTCCAGCGGCCCCCGCCACCAGAACCCACTTCCCGTATTTGACCAGCGGGCTGAGACCCTGCGCCTCAGCTCGCCCAGCCAGGAGCATCAAACCTAGTGCTGCGGACCAGATGCGAATCATTGACGAAACCGATGCATATCGCCGTTGCCACCGAGGGCCAGCAGCCCGTCACCCAGTGCCACCGGGCCCAACTCGACCGGACGCCACACTCTGACCCGCCAGATCTCGGTTCCATCGAAGCGGAGCGCCCGGATGATTCCGTCGGCCCCACCCAAGAGGATTTGCCTTCCGACGATGGTGACTGGAGTGGTGACCGCCCAATCCAGGGATACGAGCTTCTGCAGGTCCGGGGCGGGGCCCGCCGCGATCCGATAAACGGTGCCGCTTCGACTGGCCAGGTAGAGCGTGTCGCCCAGGCCAGCAGGAGTACCCAGCACAGGCGCATCAACCCGGAGGGTCCAATTGCGGTGAAGGTCAGTGGGGCGGATGGAAACCACCAGGGAGTCAGTTGTCCCCGCGACCAGGGCCCCGCTCTGAGCCAACCAGCCAGACACGATCGTTCCCGGCGACCTGGCCCGGTGCGTCACCCGTCCATCGCTCGTGCTCAGCCGGAAGAGGGAATCGGTGGTGGCCACCAGCACTGCCCCTGATCCGGCCGGTGCCGCCGCGGTGCGGGCCACCCCCACTCGCCGCCGCCACCGGACCTTTCCGCGGCGGGGGTCGACGCCCAGCACCTCACCGCCTTGCGTCTGGGCGATGAGCATCCCCTCGATTAGCGCCAGGGGCGCACCGATGGTTGGTGTAGACGTTCGCCAGATCTGCTTCCCGCTGCGCCGGCGAAGCGCGTGGATGCGGCCCTCGGGACGTGAGCTTGCCGCAAACACCGTGTCTCCGTTCACCAGGACCCCGCCCACGATCATGCCCGGAAGCCGAGCGGACCAGAGCACCTCACCGCTGGCCAGATCAATTGCGTACACTTTGCGGTCGATGCTGCCGCCGTACAGGGTGTTGTCCTCGATCTCTACGGGGCGGGTGAAGCGGCGGCCCGCCCGCGCGGTCCACACTGGTGCCGGTGCATCGCCGGCCAGACTCGCCGCGACTGGCACGGGAGGGGGACGAAAGTTGACGCAGCCTGCGTTGACGCCTCCCAGAAGGAGCGCTAGACTGAACGCTCCTCGACGCAGCCCAACTCTCCCAGCGGACACAGCATGGCGGCGGTGAATATCAGCGGGCTCCACTCGCACGTTGGCGAGATTGTCACCATCAACGGCTGGGTGGTGACGACTCGCTCGAGTGGGAAGATCGCGTTCCTGGTGGTGCGTGACGGTACGGGTTACGTGCAAGGGGTGCTTTCCAAGAAAGAGGTGCCGGAGTCGACCTGGGCAACCTTCGCGGCGCTTACTCAGGAGTCCAGCGTCTCGCTTACGGGAACCGTTCGGCAGGAGCCGCGATCGCCGGGCGGCTATGAGCTCGGTGTGCAGGCCATAACGCTGCGGGGTGCCAGCCCGGACTATCCTATCACTCCCAAAGAGCATGGGACGACTTTCCTGTTCGAGCATAGACACCTGTGGCTTCGAACCCGCCGGCAGGCGGCGGTCGCCCGGGTCCGGCATGAAGTCGTCCAATCCATCCGGGATTTCTTCTATGAGCGGGGGTTTGTCCTGGTGGACACCCCCATACTCACCGGGGCCATCGGGGAGGAGGCTGGCAATCTCTTTGCCACCGACTATTTCGACCTGGGCAAGGCTTATCTGGCCCAAACCGGGCAACTCTACGTCGAGGCCGCGGCGGCAGCCCTGGGAAAGGTGTACTGCTTCGGCCCCACCTTCCGCGCGGAAAAATCGAAAACCCGCCGTCACCTGACTGAGTTCTGGATGGTTGAGCCGGAGGTGGCATTCAATGACTCCGACGCCAACATGCGGTTGCAGGAAGAATTTGTAAGCTATGTCGTGAGCCGGACCATAGAGCGGCGGCGGGACGATCTCAAGGAGCTGGAGCGCGACACGGCGACGCTGGAGCGGGTGCAGCCTCCATTTCCCCGCATCTCCTACACGGACGCAGTCACCCGCCTTTGCGAGTTGGGCTCCGACATACAGTGGGGGCAGGACCTTGGGGGCGACGATGAGACCCTGCTCGCCCAGCAATACGATCGGCCGGTATTTGTGTTCAACTACCCCCGACAGGTCAAGGCCTTCTACATGAAGGAAAACCCGGCCGACCCCCGTACCGTGCTGAACAACGATTGCCTGGCGCCGGAAGGCTACGGCGAGATCATCGGCGGCTCTCAACGCGAGGACGATTACGACAAGTTGCTCGCCCGGATCCAGGAGCAGGGACTCGACCCTGAGGTTTACCGCTGGTATCTCGACCTTCGCAAGTACGGGACTTTTGTGCACTCCGGTTTTGGTCTTGGTGTCGAACGGACGGTGGCGTGGATCTGCGGCATTGCCCACATTCGCGAGGCTATTGCCTTTCCCCGGCAGATTCACCGGCTTTATCCGTAAACTTCACCTCATTCCACAAAGCATCCAACACCTCCAGGCCGGCTGCCCCCACCTCGATACCCCGTTCGGCGGCCAACCGCTCGATTTTCTCGAACCGTCGGCGGAACTTCCGATTGGCTCGGTCCAGCGCCGACCCCGGCTGCACCCCGGCCTTACGGGCCAGGTTGACCGCGGCAAAGAAGAGATCACCGATCTCGTCGATCAGCTCGTCACCGGCGGCTCGCCCAGGCGTGTTCGGGTCGGCTCCAC
>JAICPP010000082.1 GCA_025929805.1 Gemmatimonadales bacterium
GGGAACGCGCCCGCTATCATCTTGCCCGGTGGGCACCCCTGTTCGGCGTCGCCTTGCTGACCTATCTGGCGTTTCCACCCCACATCGGTGTCGGAACTCCGCTGCCGGCGATCGGTACGATCTCAAAGCGGTCCGTAGTCGCCCCGTTCACCTTCGAGGTGCGGAAGACGCCGGCCGAGGTTGCCCGCGAGGGTGAGTCCCGCGCACTCACCGCCCAGCCGGTCTATCGATTCATTCCTACTGCGTACGATTCCTCTCTGGCTGCTGCCCGCGGGTTCTTTGCGGACCTGGAGCAAGCCGCCGAAGCCAGCGGTCCTGACTCGGTAGCCGCTGTCGTAGCCGCCCGTATCCGGCTCGGGTCGGAGGAGAACAAGTTCCTCACCGATTCGACCAACCGCCGGCAGATCCAGGAAGTCTTTACCCACTTCCTGGCTGAAGCGCTCTCCCGTGGAGTCGCCGACGCCGGCGCCATCCGGGGCGAAGTCAGTCCGGTCATAGCTCTCCGCCGGGGCGAGACCGAGCGCATCATCCCGCGCGACTCGATTCTGACGTTTGCCGATCTCATGGAGCAGGCTGAAGCCGCCGGCATCAACCTGCCTACTGCCGTGGGACAGCGCACGCTCCGGCGCCTGGTAGGGGCCTTCTACCATCCGACCATCGTGCTCGATCCGCTGGTAACCGCCGCACGGCGCGAGCAGCTCCGGGGCAGCGTCGATCCGGTGAAGTATTCCGTCCGCACCGGCGAGCGCATCGTGCGGACCGGTGAGCCGATCACCGAAGAGGTGCATGCCAAGCTGGTGACTCTGCTCGAGGAGCACCGGCGGCGGGGCACCGGCGGGCTGGCGGCCCGCAGCGCCGCGGGCTCGCTCCTTTTCAACGCGCTGGTCCTCACCGGTTTCTGGCTTCTGATCGTGTTCTACCGCCGGGAGAGCTACGCCCACCTCCGGGAGATGGTCTTCTTCGGAGCGCTCTTCGCGCTGGTTGTGCTGCTCACCGCCGTCCTCACCCGACTCGTGCCCGGCCGCCCCGAACTGGTACCGATTCCATTCGTCGCCATCCTCATGACCATGCTTTACAACGGGTGGGTGGGAGTCTTTGCAGCGGTGACTCTGGCCATTCTCCTGGACGGCCAATGGGCCCTGCGGGAGAGCTACGTGCTGTTCTTCGGACTGGTGACGGGCGTGGCCGGTGCGGTCGGCATTCGGGTGGTGCGCCGCCGGCGCCATCTCTATGTAACCATCGGAGTAGTGGCCGGGGCCGGTATCCTGGCGACCATTGCCGTCGGGCTGGTGCAGGGCTGGTCGACGAGCACCATCGTCGGCAGCGCTCTTCTGGATCTGGTGATTGCGCTGGCCAGCGCCGCCCTCGCCATGATCGTCATGCCGCTCGCCGAGTCCGCGACCCGCATCACGACCGATCTCACCTTGCTGGAGCTGTCCGACCTGGGCCGCCCGCTGCTGCGCCGCTTGGCTTTGGAAGCCCCCGGCACCTGGGCCCACAGCCTAGCCATGGCAAGTCTGTGCGAGTCGGCCTGCAACATCATCGGGGCAAACGGGCTCCTCGCCCGGGTGGGCTGCTACTATCACGACATCGGCAAGCTGGCCAACCCGGGCCATTTCATGGAGAATCAGGGCAGTGCGCCCAATCCTCATGACCAATTGAGCCCCCGAGAATCGGCCAAGATCATCCGAAATCACGTAACCGACGGGATAGCGTTGGCCGAAGCGGCCGCATTGCCCGAAGTTGTAAAAGCCTTTATTCCCGAACACCATGGGACAACATACATCACCTATTTTCTCAGCAGGGCCAGAGGCAATGACCCAGACGGTCGCGTGGATCCCGCTGAGTTCCGCTATCCCGGGCCCCGGCCCCAGTCCGCGGAGACTGCTGTGGCCATGCTGGCCGATTCGGCGGAGGCGGCCGTGCGAGTCCTGAATAATCCGACCCCGGAAGCGGTGCGAAACGCCATCGAGCACCTGGTGCAGCAGAAGATGGGATCCGGGCAGCTGGACGACGCGCCGCTCACCTTGCGGGATCTCGACAGGATCAGGCGCGAGTTCGCTCGGGTCATGTCCGGTACCTACCACAAGCGAATCGGCTACCCTCGGCCCAGCGGCAGCGTTACCCCGGAATTCCAGCCGGCCGAGCGTGAGTGAAGTCGTCGTGAGTGGCAGTCGCCTGCCCTTGTCGCGCGCGCTGGTTCGCCGGGTGGTCCGCGAGGTTCTCCGCCGCGAACGCCGCGATGCGCTGATCTCGGTCACGTTCGTGGGCCGTGACCGGATGCGCCGGCTCAATGCCGAGCACAAGGGCCATGATGAGCCCACCGATGTGCTCACCTTTGCGCTCAGGGATCCGGCCGGTCTTGCGATCGGCGATGTCTACATCTGCCCCTGGGTAGCCCGCCGGGAGGCCCGAGCCCGCTCGATCTCCGCTCGGGAGGAGCTGATCCGGTTGGTGATCCATGGAACGTTGCACGCCCTCGGCCGTGATCACCCCGACGGAACGGCGCGCACGCGTTCGCCAATGTGGCGGCGGCAGGAGCGCTATGTGGAGGCGCTCGCATGATCGCCATGCTTCAGCTGTTCATAGCGCCTCTGGTTGCCGCGTTGCTCACTCTCTGGGCCGCATGGCTCGCGTTGGCGGCGGAGTCCGATGCCGAACTGCCGCGTTCTCTCAGTGGGCAGCTCGGTGTCGCGGGTGGGGCGGGGAGCATTTCCCGGAACCTCCACGTCGCGCATCTCGCTCTGCTGATGCTGGCGGGCGCGGCAGCGGGCGCCGCCGTCGCATGGTGGGCATGGTCCCCGGCACTCGGTTTGGTGCGACTGTTTTTGGCGGTGCTCCTGGTCTGGGTGGTGGGCGATCTCGTGCCCCGGCTCCTAGCGGCCGTGGCGCCGGAGCTCACCGTGGCCGCTCGGAGGGGAGCGATCGCCACATTGGTGCCGTTCCGGCCATTGCTCCGGCTGGCCGCCTGGGCGGACGAGAGGGCCCGAGCCAGGGCTCCCGCTACCACCAGCCGCAAGTCGGGCGAAGCCCAGCGAGACATGCTGCTCGGCGTGTTCTCGCTGGCCGATACCACGGTCGCCGAGGTGATGACTCCTCGCATGGACATCGTAGCCGTCGATCTGACGGCCGAGCGCGACGAGGTGGTCCGAACGCTCCGGAGCTCGGAGCACGCTCGCATTCTGGTAAACGACGGCAATCCCGATGCGGTGGTGGGTGTGATCTACGCCAAGGATATCCTGGCGGTCGGACCGGAGGATCCGCGGCCCTGGCACGCCCTCATCCGGCCGGCAGCATTCGTTCCTGAAGGCAAGACTCTCGATCGTCAGCTCCGCGACTTTCAGCGGGGCCCCAGCCATCTGGCAGTAGTGGTGGATGAGTTCGGCGGAACCGCCGGCATCGTGACGCTGGAGGACATCCTCGAGGAGATTGTCGGCGAGATCCAGGACGAGTACGACACCGACGAGGTCACCCCGATCCAGGTGGTGAAGGAGGACCAGTGGCGGGTGGAAGGCGGCGTGGCCCTGGCCGAGCTCGAGGCTGCCCTGGGCCACAGCTTCGACCGGGACGATGTGAGCACGGTCGGCGGCCTGGTCCTGGCGGAGTTCGGCCGGGTGCCTCGCTCGGGCGAGTCCATCGATGTGGAGGGCTACCGCGTGGTGGTCGAGCATGTGGTCCGCCGGAGGATAAAGCGGATTGGAGTTCATCGCCTTCCGGCTGAGGTATCCGTGGCTCACCCGGAACGGGCGGCGCGATGATCTGGCTCGCGATCGCGCTGGGCGTCGCACTTACGGTCTTTGGAGCCACTGCCGGCGCGGCTCTCATCACCGTGAGCCGGGCAGAGCTCACCCGGGCGGTAGGGCGCCGGCTTCGTGGTGCGTCCGCGTCACTCGCAGGACTGGCCCAGATCGACAATTACCTGACGGCTGCCTCGGCCACCACTTCCCTCGGCGTGCTGTTGCTCGGGGCCGCCGTACCAGGCCTGCTGGCGGGCACCAGCGCGCCGCGCTCTCTGGTGGCCTTCGTGCTGCTCGCGGTACCGCTGGTCCTCTTCGCGGCGTATATGGTCCCCCGCTGGTTGACCCAACCGAGAGCCGAAGGCGTGGCGGACCGGGTCATTCCGATTCTCCGCCCCTGGTCGAGAATTTTGGGCCTCCTGCTCCCGGCCCGTACGGCGACCCGGCCCACCGACCTACGATCGATCTGGCGGGAGGGTGCCGCGGTTGGGGTGGAAGACGACGACGAGCTCATGATGGTGGGAGGAGTCATGGCGTTCAGCTCCCGGCCGGTGCGCGAGGTGATGACGCCGCGTACCGACATCGTGGCTATCGAGGAGAACGCCCCGCTGGAGGAAATCCGGCTGGTATTCGCCGGCAGCGGCTACAGCCGTATCCCCGTGATCCGGGGAAACCTGGATGAGATCATCGGGATGCTGCACGCCTTCGACCTGTTCAAGCTCGAGCCGGGTGATCCGCTCCCGATCCGTCCGGTGGCGGTCACCCCGGCCAGCCGAACCTGCGGCGATCTGCTACTGGATATGCAGCGGGAACGGCGGCACCTCGCCGTGGTGCTCGACGAGTTCGGCGGCACCCTTGGCATCGCCACCCTGGAGGATCTGCTCGAGGAGCTGGTGGGAGAGATCTTCGACGAGCACGATGAAGAGGTTCGTCCGGCTCCGGCCAGCACGCCGACATTGTTTGAGACCGATGGGAACGTATCGATTCAGGCGATCGAAGAGCGTTTCGGTGTATCTCTGCCGTCGGGCCGCAGCACTACAATCGGCGGGTTGCTGGTCGAGTGGGCCGGACGCATTCCCAATGCGGGTGAACGGTTTTTTGTCCAGGGTCTGGAGTTCGACGTGTTGCAGGCCTCGCTCACCCGAATCGAGCGCCTGCTGATCCGCTCAGGGGCAACCACAGCGGTTCAGCTCTCCCCCAACACCCCATGAGGAAGCTTCTCGACCGGATGGTCGATCTGGTCCGCCGAGGTGAGCTTGGCATGTTCACCCGGCGCGCCCACGACATCGAGCCGGCCGACCTCGCCGAAGTACTCACCGCTCTGGATGAAAAGGAGCGGGTGAGCGTGGTACAGGCCCTCCCTCCCGAGCTGTCCAGTCAGGCCCTGGCCGAGATGTCCGATGAGGCGCATGCGGGAGAAACCCTGGCCGCGCTGGATCCGGACCTGGCCGCGGAGATCGTCGACGAGTTGGACGACGACGACGCGGCGGACATCCTGGGCGAGCTGGACCCCAGCAAGCAGGAGCAGATCCTTTCCGCGGTCGAGGACCGCACCGAGGTCGACCAACTCCTTCGCTACGACGAGGAGACCGCGGGCGGGCTGATGACCACCCACATGGTGGTGGTTCGGGACACGGCCACCGGCGGTGAAGCGCTGGAGGAGATCCGCCGGCAGGCGGAGGAGGTCGAGGACTTCTATCAGGTGTTCGTGGTGGATAGCGAGCGGCGGCTGGTGGGAACGTTGCCGTTCAAGGACCTCGTGATCAGCCGGCCGGAACGGCCGGTGCGCGAGTTCATGATCGAGGCCGACATCTTCGTGACGCCGGATCTCGACCAGGAAGAGGTGGCCCGACTGATGGCTCGCTACAACCTGCCCAGCGTCGCCGTGGTGGACGAATTGGGTCGGCTGCTGGGCCGGGTGACCTTCGACGATGTCATCGATGTGGTCGAAGCGGAAACCACTGAGGACCTGCTCAAGTTCGGCGGTGTCTCACCCGACGAGGAGCTGGCGGCAGACTGGAAGATGTCGGTGCGGAGCCGATTGCCCTGGCTCTCCGTCAATCTCGGCACCGCGTTTCTGGCCGGGGCGGTCGTGTATTCGTTCCAGCACACCATTCAGCGCACCCTCGCGCTCGCGGTATGGATGCCGATCATTGCCGGCATGGGTGGGAACGCGGGCACCCAGGCGCTGGCAGTAACGGTCCGGCGCCTCGCGTTGGGACTGATCCCGGTGAACGTGTTCACCCAGGTGGTGGGCAAGGAGATCCTGGTCGGAGTGATCAACGGGCTCGCTATAGGATCGGTGGTCGGGACGGTGGCCGCGCTGACCGGGGACGCCCCTCTGCTCGGGCTGGTGGTCTTCCTGGCCATGGTCGGGAATCTGATGGTCGCCGGGTTCGCCGGCGCGTTCATCCCCATCCTGCTCGAGCGCTTCGGGGTCGATCCGGCGGTGGCGTCGTCCATCTTCGTGACCACTTTCACCGACGTGTGTGGCTTCCTGCTGCTGCTCGGGTTGGCTGGTTGGATGCTGCTTTGAGGGAGTCGCCAGTCCTCAGTCGCCAGCTATCGATCGCCTATCGGACAGCGCGAATTGATTGGTGCCGCCTTCCTGCGCGATGTTGGCGTTCACGCCAATAGACTGTAAAGAGACCGCGTGCTCGTCCCCAAGCTGGTCACGACCCTCAGGACATATACCCGCGACCAATTCGTCGGCGACCTCACCGCCGGCCTGATCGTCGGAATTGTGGCGCTGCCCTTGGCGATCGCATTTGCCATCGCCAGCGGCGTCACTCCCGACCGGGGGCTCTACACCGCAGTCATCGCCGGCTTTCTGATCTCGGCGCTGGGGGGATCCCGAGTTCAGATCGGTGGTCCGACCGGCGCGTTCGTCGTGATCGTCTACGGCATCGTCCAGCAGCACGGTATCGATGGGCTCACCACGGCCACGATCATGGGCGGTCTCCTGCTCATCGGATTTGGACTGGCCAAACTCGGGGCCGCAATCAAGTTCATCCCCTACCCGGTGGTAACCGGGTTTACCTCGGGCATCGCGGTCATTCTCATCGTCCAACAAGTGCGCGATCTGCTGGGGCTCCGGCTCGCCAGCGCGCCCCCTGAAGTCGTCGAGCGGCTGAGTCTGTACGCGGCGAACCTTGGTACCGTGAACTATCATGCCGTCGCGTTGTCCGCCGTCACCGTGCTGATCATCCGCTTCTGGCCCCGGCTCAGCCGGAAGGTACCGGCCCCATTCGTGGCCCTGCTCGCCACCACGATCGTGGCGCGAATGCTGGAGCTGCCGGTAGAAACCATCGGCACCCGGTTCGGCAAGATAGAGGCGGGATTCCCCACCATTTCATTCCCCAATGTGTCACTGGGTCAGCTGCGCGAGCTGGTCGGCCCGGCACTGGCCATCGCGGCGCTCGGCGGTGTGGAATCGCTGCTCTCTGCGGTGGTGGCCGACGGCATGATCGGGGGACGGCACCGGTCCAACATGGAGCTCGTGGCTCAAGGCGTCGCCAACGTGGTGACGCCACTCTTCGGCGGAATTCCAGCCACTGGGGCCATTGCCCGAACCGCCACCAATGTTAAGAGCGGTGGGAAAACACCGGTCGCCGGCATAGTGCACGCGATCACTCTGCTCCTGATCACGCTCTTTTTCGGCCGACTCGCCGCGCTGATCCCGCTGGCCACCCTGGCCGCCATCGTGTTCTGGGTAGCGTATCGGATGGCGGAGTGGCAGGTTTTCAGGAGCGAGCTCAGCGCGCCCAAGAGCGATGCCATCGTCATGGTGACGACGTTTCTCCTGACGGTCCTCGTCGATTTGACCATGGGCATCGGGGTAGGAATGGTGCTGGCATCCTTCCTCTTCATGAAACGAATGGCCGAGGTCACCAATGTGACCATGGTCTCGCAGGAGTTTCAGGATCCCAGGCCGAGCCCTGACGATTCGGGGGCGATCTACCGGCGAAAGGTGCCGAAGGGGGTGGAGGTTTATGAGATCAACGGCCCGTTCTTCTTCGGTGCAGCGGAGAAGTTCAAGGACACGCTGTTCGAGGTTTCGAAAAAGCCGAAGGTGCTGATCGTGCGGATGCGGAACGTGCCGGCAATCGATTCCACGGCCATGCATGCGCTACGCGACCTGGTGCGACGAACCCGGAAGGACGGCACAGTGGTCCTCCTGTCCGATGTGCACGCGCAGCCCCTGATTGCGCTCGGTCGCTCGGAGCTGCTGGATGAGATCGGGGAGGAGAACCTCTACGGTAACATCGACGATGCACTTGCGGCTGCGGAGGCTCGGCTCAAGTGACCGAATCCTGCGCGATCGGCGGGACTGGACTGAGCCCCTCTGGCTTCAAGCGCCTGACAACCGCCCCCACCCACCTTGCGCTCAGCCCTCGGGGCTCAGTCCAGTCCCGCCGGTTCTTATCAGCGACTCGAGCGGAGGTCGAGCCGATGCGAGCCAACCCAACCGGCTTGGGCCGTGGTTCGGGATCGTTCTCGGGGACGCCATCCGGCTGCGGCTCGGGCCGGGGCGGAGGGTCAGGACGTCGCTTCGGATCGCCGGGCTCGGGAAACGGCCTCGGGTGAGGCTCGGGCTGAGGGATAGTCATCGCTTAGAATCGTAAAGTGTGCAGGTAATCGTAGCTGGCGCGAACCGAGGCTAACGGATCGCGGGGCTGGTCGTGCTCCACAAAGAAGTGGCGCAGACCGGCCTTTTCACGCTGTCGCAGGATTCGAGGGAAGTCGAGCCGGCCCCGTCCCACTTCGGTCACCTGATTACGCTGGTCCATGTCCTTGAGGTGGCAGAGCCGGAAGCGGCTAGGATGGGCGGCGAAGTACCGAAGTGGGTCCCGCCCCGCCTTGGCCATCCAGTAGAGATCCACCTCGAACCAGACCAGGGATGGATCGGTCTCCGCCAAGAGCACATCGTAGGGCACGATCCCGCCGAGCGGCCGAAACTCGAAATCGTGGTTGTGATAGGCGACAGACAAGCCACGTGCCCGGGCCGCTTCACCGGCGCGGTTGAGCAATGCCGCCACTTGGCGAAACGCGTCCACCGATCGGCGCTGCCAGAGTGGGAGCGAGGCCTGGATCAGATAGCGATGACCCACCTGGGCGGCGGCATCGAAGAGCCGATCCAGCTTCCCGTCCAATAGGGGAACGTGGGCTGCCGGCGCGTTCAGTCCCAGGTCATCCAGCCAGCTGCGCAGCTCCTTTGGCCGAACGCCGTGGTATCCGGCGAATTCGACCTCCGAGTATCCCATTCGCGCCACCGACTCGAGAGTAGCCCGGGCGTTCGCCTCCATGAGCTTGCGCACGGTGTACAGCTGGAGTCCAATGCGGTCCAGGTGCCGCGACCCGAGCGTCCGCGTAGCCATGGATCCCAGTGTCCCGAGCGTAGCCAACTCCAGAAAATCCCTGCGCTTCACAAGACTCTCATTGTCTAATAACGCCAGCCAACCTCCCGGCACCACGCCTCCAGCTCGCGCTGACGGGCACTCCAGTCCGCCGGAGGCCGATCGGGTCCATCTGTCACAGCGGCTTGCCGGGCGCGAACCTCGTGTGCTAGTGGACCCAGTCCCACCTCTTTCCTGCGAGCATCGACACCATCCGGCTCTTCTACCGGTAGCGGACTCATCTGACCTTCGGCGTCCCAGTCGAACTGGGTGCCATACCGCTGGGGCCTTCCCTCGAAGCAACGGATCCTGTCTTCCAGCATCGCGGCATACAGGGCAGGGACATCACCCCGCCGAGCAGCGGCTTGGAGCGCCGCCAGTGCGCGCCGCTGGAGGGTGGGCTGGGCGATGGCGTGCTGAGCGATCAGCCAGGCCGCTTTGGCTCCTTCTCTGCCGACCTGGGGCTCGCCGGGCCAGCCCAGAGTATCGAAAATGCCGGCCAGGCGAGCGGCATTGGCATCGTGCATGGCACGCATCCGCGGGTCGTATCCCCGGAACAGAGATCCATCCGCTTCGAGCTCGGCCCTGAGCCGAAGGTCGTTCTCCGCCATGGCGAGAAGCTGGGTGCGGACGGCAGCCCAGACGTCGGTCACGGCCGCTACTCCAGCCCGCCGCCATATAGACCAACAACGATCCACAGCGCCGTGGTCCCAAGGATCAGACCAGTAGTCCGCAATCCGTCCACCCACTGGCGCTCGAGCAGCTGCAGATGTTCCAACGGAAACTTCAGGGTATCGCCGGCGGACCTGCCAAACAGAGTGTCCGATCGAAGGTACGGCTCGACCAGTAGGGTCTTGTATCCGCCAGCAGGAGTGACTCGGAGGGAAGAGGGCAGTCGCTGCTGTTTCCCAGGTGATGGGGCCGGATAGGGTTCCCAGTAGGTGCAGGACCACACGAGAAGAAGCATCGAGGTGGCCAGGAGCCATTGCCGGTGTTGCCGCTTCATGGCGCGGGGCATTGATACGTACTTAGCGATCGTAGGGCCCGGTAGTGCGCGGTGCGTTGGGTGCCTGCTCGTCGAGTGATTGGCGATATCTCACGCACCCGCGGATGAACTCCGGCCACTCCGGCACCGTCGGCAGCGGATCCTGCTTCTCCGGCAGGAGGCCCCACAGCGCCGGATGATGCCAGCAAAGCTCGTGGCCGGTGCTGTCTCGATGAGCGCGAATGCCGGCCCGAAGCTTCCTGACTTCCGCGGTGAGTTGCTCACGCGACATTCCTTCCAGATCTTCGTCCATGCGTCTCCTACTGTAGCAAGCTACGGCTCGAAGGAATGCTGGAAGGTGGTCTTGGTGGCCTCCGGTGCCTCGTCCTTGAGAGTGACTTGATAGGTGACCAGGCGTCGGATCCTGCCGTTTTCCATCTCGAAGGCGTCACAGAATACCGCATTGAGAAAGCCGCCGTGCTTCCAGGCCACCCGAACGGTCCCCTCCGCAATGACCACATCGTCCTCCTCGATCATCCGGGTGATCTTTACCATCGGATTTCCGGTGAATGCATCGTTCTGGATCTCTTTATCGAAGGCGTCTTTCCCGAAGAGGTGGAAGGTGCCTGGCATCAGCCACTCGACATCGTCGGTCAGGCATGACAGAATCCGGGCGTGATCGCTCTGGTTAAAGCCTTCGATATACTTTTGGACCGTCTGCTTGTTCCGGCTCATAGATCGCTGGCCTTGAAGAATATGAGACAAACCGATAGAGACGTCATACCGGTCGAGCACGACCAACAGACTCATCGATTCCTGGCCCGGTTGCCTTCCGGAACGGCCGTGCTCGCCTATTTGCCTGCTGGCCCGGGGCTGTTAGAACTGTACAGCACCTACGTGCCGGCGCCAGATCGGGGCCGCGGCATAGGCGGCCGACTGGTGGAAACGGCGCTGGGCTACGCGCGGGCGGAGGGCATGCGGGTGATTCCCACGTGCTGGTATACCGCACAATGGATTCGGGAGCATCCTGACAGCGCGGATCTGCTGGCAACACGATAACCTTGGGAAGCGCTCGGAATCCCGAGCCGGCATGCGCGTCAGTGCGATTGCAGCCCGTCGTAAGGAGGAAAACATGAGAATCGGCATCATCGGCGCAGGCCAGATCGGAGGGACGCTGGCTCGCCGCTTCACTACATGGGGACACGAGGTCTGCATCGCCAACTCGCGGGGGCCGGCGTCACTGGCCGGGCTCGCCCAGGAGACCGGCGCTAAACCGGTTACGGTCGAAGAAGCTGCCCGGGCCGGTGAAGTGGTCATCGTGACCATTCCCATGAAGAACATTCCACGGCTCCCCTCTGGGTTGTTCGATGGCGTGCCCGCGAACGTGGCCGTCGTGGACACCGGCAACTACTATCCGCAGCAGCGGGATGGACGGATCGACGAGATCGAGGATGGCATGGCGGAGAGCCGGTGGGTGTCCCGGCGGCTCGACCGCGCGGTGGTCAAAGCGTTCAATAACATTTACGCCCGGCATCTGCTCGAGCGGGGGAAACCGAGAGGGGCTCCGGGGCGTATTGCCCTGCCGGTGGCGGGTGACGACCGGCTCGCCAAGGAGATTGTCATCCGGCTGCTGGACCAGCTCGGGTTCGACGGAGTCGATGCCGGCAGTCTGGACGAGTCCTGGCGGCAACAGCCGGGGACACCGGTCTACGGAACCGACCTCGATGCCACCGAGGTGCGGAAGGCACTGGAGGAGGCTAAACCAGAGCGTGGCGCTGCTTTCCGAGCGAAAACGGGAAGCCCGACCGGCGCGACGCGGTGAAGGCGCACAAAGCGGAAGAGGCGGCAGGAGCGGAAAGATCGGACGCAGTTACCGACCTGACCGCATAACTCACGTGAAGGAGAACCATCATGGCTACCACACGACCCATTACTCCCTGTTTATGGTTCGATACCGAAGCCGAAGAGGCGGCGCGGTTCTACACCAGCATCTTCAAGAACTCGAAAATCGGGACCATCTCTCGGTATACCGAAGCCGGCCGTGAGGTGCACGGGAGGCCCGCTGGATCGGTTATGACGGTGGAGTTCGAGCTGAACGGTCAACCGTTCACCGCTCTCAACGGCGGCCCGCAGTTCAAGTTCAACGAGGCGATCTCGTTCCAGATCATGTGCAAGGACCAGGCGGAGGTGGACCACTACTGGAACAAGCTCTCCCAGGGCGGCGACCCCAACGCGCAGCAGTGCGGCTGGCTGAAGGACAAGTACGGTCTGTCCTGGCAGGTGGTGCCCACGGTGTTGCTGGACATGCTGACCGATTCCAACCGGGAGAAGTCGGATCGCGCCATGGAGGCGTTGCTCCAAATGAAGAAGCTGGACATCGCAGCATTGGAGCGGGCCTATGAAGGAAGGACTCCGGTAGGGAGCGGGAGGCGATAGGGACAGTCGGACAGGCGGACAGGCGGACAGGCGGACAGGCGGAGGTCGTCCATTGCCTTGCTGGATTGCGTGGGCGCTCTCGGCCTCGCAATGACTGCATAGGTTGACGGTCCGCCTCCCCCGCCTCTCCGCCTCTCCGTCTCTCCGTCCTATCGCCCGCCGCCGTCTTCGCCCGCAGCTCGTCGAACCAGTTCAGCACCACCGCGATCCGCCGACGAGATCGTTCGCTCGCCCAGCTCGCGCTCGAGGACACAACGGTCCGCGAGTGCCGTTTTCAGGTCATCGAATGGCTCGCCGA
>JAICPP010000281.1 GCA_025929805.1 Gemmatimonadales bacterium
AGAAAGAGCATGCGAGGCCGAACTCCGGCCCAGAACAGCATTGCGAAGAAGATTCCTACGAACACGAAGGCGCTGCCCAGATCCGGCTGTTTTAATACCAGGAGGCAGGGTACGCCAACAATAAGGACCGGTCCGATGAGATCGCGGAGCGATCGAGGCGGTTCCTTTCGGCTCGAGAGAAAGCGCGCCATCATCAACACGGTTGCCACCTTGGCCAGCTCGGACGGCTGGCCGATCTGGTGTCCGCCGATGGAAAGCCAGCTGTGACTTCCTTCTGCCGTCCCGGCGCCGGTGCCGATCAAGAGCACCAGGACCAGCAGGAGGATGCTGAACCCGTAGAGCGCCGGAGAGATCCACTCCTGTACTCGTAGCGAGACGTGAAAAACGATCCATGCCGCGACGATGCCCAATCCGAACCAGACCAGCTGCCGCTGCCACACTCCGGCCGCCCGAGTGGGAACATCCGTCTGGCCCGCAGAATAGAGGGTAGCCAGGCCGAACAGCACCAGGCACAGGCTGACCGTGATCAGCTGCCGGTCCAGTGTAGCGGATCTCACTATTGGGTCACTGGCTCTGGCAGCGAGTCGAGCTCGGCACCCTGAGCCGCGGCAGAGTCCAAATTCACGTCCACAGGGCGCGGTATGACGGCCTGTCCCACGGCAGCTTCGTCCTGCAAGACACCGAGCTTGACCGGGCCGGTGGCCTCGGGGCCCAGGATGTATCGCCTCAGAGTCTGGACTACATAGGGCGCCACCGTGGTGCCATGCTCGGCGAATTCCATGATGCCGCCAACGATAAGCTCCGGCTTGTCGGCCGGCGCGAAACCGATGAACCACCCGTGATCTTCGCCGTGCGGGTTCTGGGCGGTACCGGTCTTGCCCGCAACCGCCAGATCCGCGCGGCGATTGGCGGCGGCGGTGCCGCGCTCGACGACGGCGATCAGAGAGCGCCGAAGGCCATCCAGCTCCTTCTGAGTCATGCCCAGCGATCGCTTTCGGCTCGAGGTCGGCTTGACGATGAATGGAGTGACCGCTTCTCCGTTGCCGGCCAGACCCTGGTAGAACCGCATCATGTTGATGAGTGTCTGGGTGTTCTCGCCCTGGCCGATGGAGAAGTTCAGCGTGGTGCCCGGCGGGCTCCAGTAGCGTGGTCCGTACAGCTTGTCGAAGTAGGCGGTAGAAGAGGGATAGATGGGACTGAGCTCGTTCTCGAGATCGATACCGCTCTTGTCGCGAAATCCCATCAGGACGCCATCCTGAATGATGGCATCCAACCCGAGGCGGAGGCCGAGCTGGTAAAAATAGACGTCACAGCTGGCGGCTACGGCGCCGGTGAGGTCGAGCATTCCGTGGCCCTCGCGCTTCCAGCAGCGGAACACCCGATTACCCAGCCGCAGGCCGCCGCGGCAGGGTTCCGGCATCTGGGTGCCGAGACGGATGAGGTGGCGCTTCAGCGCCATAGCGGCGATCGCCAGCTTGAAGGGCGATGCGGGAGGGTAGCGGGCCTGGATTACGCGATTGAGCAACGGCTTGGCAGGGTCGTTGTTCAGTTTCCGCCACTCGGCTGAGGAGATCCCCCCTACGAAGTGATTAGGGTCGAAGGTAGGGGCTGAATAGAGGGCCCGGATCTCACCGGTTGGCGTCATGGCCACCAAGGCACCGCGTACCTTGGGCGGCCAGATGCTGTCCACGAACCGCTGCAGGTCAAGATCCACGGTGGTGACAATCGATTTGCCGGGCGTGGGCGGCAGAGCCGCTGCCGCTCCTTCGCGCACCAGGCGGCCACGTGCGTTCACCTCGATGTAGCGGATACCTTCATTGCCTCGCAGCGTATCGTCATACTGACGCTCCAGCCCACCCTTCCCGACGATGGAGCCGAGCACTGCGCCAGGGTAGCGATCGGCGGTGAGATCGGCCTCGGTCACCTCGGACACGTAACCGACCAGGTGCGCCACCGATTTCCCCGCCGGGTACAGCCGCTTGGGCTCGGCCTGAATGACGAGTCCCGGCAGCGCGGCCCGGTGTTCTTCCAACCTCGCGATGATATCAAAGGATGCGTCGCCAAAGACCAGGGCGGGCTGGTAGCGGGCCTGACGATATCGTTCGATGATGTCCCCGATTTGCGCGCTATCCAGCGGAACGAAGCGACGCACCCGCTCCAGTACCGCGCGCAAGGAATCGGTTGACTGCGCGAGGAGCTTGACCGAGTAACCGGGGACGTTCTCGGCAATGACCTTCCCGTTTCGATCGAGAATAGTTCCGCGCGGCGGTGTCAACGGAATGGGTCTGAGCCGGTTGGTCTCTGCCTTGAGCTGGAACTTGTCGTGCTGAATGACCTGGGTACGAAAGAACGCCCCCACCAGCACCAGGAATGCGCCGACCAGGACCATGCGGGCAATCTCGGCTCGCTCCCGGACTCGATAGGACTCGAACCCAGTCATGCGTCCAGCCGGATGGAAAACCAGGCCCGAAAAGTCATCAGCATCAGGAGGGCGAACGCTGCCGTCGTGATGGCCTGGAGCGGGCTGTAGACCATGAGCTCGGTGAGTAGTTGGGTGTGCTCGGTTCCGCTGGTCACCAGAACGATCAAATCACGGAACCAGAGCCCCACTGCCACGAAGGCTGCATTGACCAGCATGTTATCGGCAAAAAAGACCGATCGTCCCCAAGCAGCGAAGTAGCCCACCAGCGTGTGCGCCAGGGCCCCTGCCCCGAAGCGGGCTGGAGTCAGCGCGTCTTCGATGAGGCCAACGAGGAAACCGGCGACCGCACCGACTCCAGGCCCGCTCCGCATGGCGAACAGCATCAGGCCAATGAGCAGGAAATCCGGGGTGACGCGTGCGTTGCCCAGCCGGGGCCGCAGATAAAACTGAAGCACGACGAGAACGAGCATGACCAGCATCAGCTGGGCCCGGTTAACCCTGTGCGCGCTCATGGCGTGGAGTCCCGCGGCGCGGGTACCCCGGCAGTGGGTGAGCCGCCCAGCATGGGCGAGGTACGCGCCCTCAACAGCGAATCCCGGCGAGCGGCGCGAGCCGCCCTGGCAACCTGGGCCAACGAGTCGGCCCGCTGCACCCGGGCGAGAGAATCGAGTCGCATGGCCTCCAGTAACGAGTCACTGGGAAATGCGCTGGCCAGGTCTCCCACCCGGGCGCCGATCAGGATGAGCACATGGGGAACGGAGCCGGGG
>JAICPP010000314.1 GCA_025929805.1 Gemmatimonadales bacterium
GAGCTCCTGAAAATCACCCTTGCTCTAGGCCCGCAATACAGCGGCACTGGTACCGACTGTACGCGGGTTCGATTCCCGGCGCTTCGTCGCCATAACCGGCATCCCTCGTCGCTCATTCGGTGCGGCAGGCGAGGAACAGCTCGGCGAAGTGCGGCCAGTCGAACAGTCAATTTCCTCGTCGCTGCCGCGCTCAGGCCTGTCGCCCGCCAGCAACCGCTGCGCCAATTAGGCGTCGGTTCGTTTATCCGCTTCGGCGGGATCTTGGGCCGCTTCAGCAGGGCCCCGACGTATCCAATTCGGGCGCCGGGCGTGGCGGCGACGAGAGGGCGTCCCGTGAATGTTGCACGAGTGACGGTCTGGGATGTCGTTGACGACGTGCCGTTCTTAGCCACACGTGTCGCACAGATCCAATACCGTGTATTCTCTACACCCGATCCCACCATCCTGAGCAGCACCCATTTCGGGTGAGCATGAAGCGGCTGGGTGACCGCCGGTCGGGTGCTCGTCAGGGTGTGATCTGGCTTATGACAACCGAGGCATCACGCCTCGGACGGAGGAGCCCGATTCCGGATAGGGTATCAGCCGGCGGCTCGGATCATGCTTAGCCATGAGGCAGCGGTGGCGGCAAGAACCGCGCCCCGTGCGTGAGGAGGCAAGTCGGCGTCAGATGAGTTGCATCGAGCGCATGCTGACGATCGTGTTTCTGCCCACGATAGCATGATCGTGAAAGACCACCTCGAGGTCGCTCAGCACCATGATGATGCGCTTGGTGATCTCCACGTCGGCTCGGGATGGCACTGGGTCGCCAGCCGGATGATTGTGCGCTAGAGCCACCGCATGGGCACGGAGCTCCAACGCCCGTCGTGCGATCTCACGGCAGTATCTGGGGGTCTGATCGAAAGCACCCTGTTCCATGCACTCTTCGTGGACGAGACCGTTGTTCCCATCAAGAAAGAGCGCCAGCAGCTTCTCATCTGAGCTGTGTCGGAGTTTCAGCGCTGCGTAGTCCTCCAGAGCCGACCAGGAGCCGATGATTGGTGGGTCCGGGATCTGCTCGCGCAATACGCTCTGCATGGCGAGATACGTGATCTGTAGGTGGTCGACCACGGCCTTACCTGCCACGTCACCCAGCTGCCTGGCATCGGCCGCCAGAATGGCGCCGAGCGTTCCGAACCGTGCCAGCAGCTTATCCACAGCGCGTCCGATGTCGGACTCTGCCGAGACGGGAGCGAGCAAGCGTCGAAGGATCTCGCTGCCTTCCAGGTTTCCAGATGCGAACTCCGGCGCCCCCTTCTGAGCCGCCGCAGTACACTTCCAATCGTCACCGGCGGCTGGCGCAAGGAGTTCCGGTGAAGTCTGGACCCGGAAGCCGTGCTCCATCGCGGCAGGGGCATTCGCCTCCGCGGCCAAGAGTGGAATACCCTCGGCAAGGTTCAGAGCCTGCGGGACGTTGTTCATTGCAGCCCCTCACGGACATACCCCCTGGCCCGCAAGTTCAACTACAGGTTTAGCGGCAGTGCAAGAGGATTCTTAAGCAGAAATACCACACCTCCAAACTATAATGCGACATCAACTTACGGAATCCTCCAAGAACCCCCTTGCAACCCATTGAGAGAACGCAGCAATGTCGCCGTAAGTAAAATCAAATACGGAATCTCGCTGATCTTTATGCATTTCTCGTTCTGGAGCCAGGGTCCTGCCCAGGGGTGAGCGCTCTCCTATGCAGCGCTGCACTGATCAGCAGCCGTCGGATCGTGGCGGGCTCGGCTTTGCCCTTCGCCAGTACGGCGAACGGAAACGGCGAAGCCTGGGCAAGAAATCCGAGATCCTGCACGTGTGTGAGGATCAGGAAAGCTACCCCGCCAGCCACCTCGCTCAGCCGGCGACAGCTGTCCGCAGGCCAGGAGTCGGGCAGGTTCGGCTCCAGCACGATCAGATCATAGGGCTGGCGCAGCAGGGGGGCGCTTACGTTGGTGACAGGGATGTCCGCATTGGATCATGAGGCAGTCTTGCCCCCGTCAACCGCTTTGCGGCCGTTGCGGTCCAACACGAGGCGTTCGTCCGAGCGCCGATTCGATACCGGAGCATGGTCGGCCTTTTCCGAGGGAAAGTAGGACCATGGAGACTGTCAGCGAGACTAGCGCCTTTGCCGGCCGACCCAGACCGCGGAGCAAAGCCAAGCTGATCGGACCGAAGCCACCGCTGCCGCGGAACAACGTCTGGGCTACTCCAGCGCGGTTGCGGCTCGCAGGGCACACCCGGGACCTACAATCTGGCGATTGCCAGCAAGCTGCGTGGCTGCGATGCGGTGAGCCTCGGGGCGAGAAAGTCGCGCCACACGGCTATGACATAGGCCTTGCGATCGTTCGCTAAAACGAAACCGGTCTTCCAGTCA
>JAICPP010000042.1 GCA_025929805.1 Gemmatimonadales bacterium
CTCGCGCTAGGAGAGAACGGACAGGGTGGGATTCGAACCCACGATACCCTTGCGGGTATACCGGTTTTCGAGACCGGCTCCTTCAGCCACTCGGACACCTGTCCAGACAGCGGGGACAGATAAAACGTGAGCGGTGAGCGGTGAACGGGGGCGAGTCGCAAACCTTGCGCTCCGCTCACCGCTTACCACCTACGCCTTCTCTGAAGGTCTTACTCCATCGCTGTATCGCCCCCCGCGCTCAGGGCTCGCGCCCGTTCGACCATGCTGATGAACTCCTGGCGATATCCCTCGCTGTCCTCCCCTCGAGCCTCACGGGCCAGCGCCAGCACCAGATTGTAGTCGGCCATGCCTTTGTGCTCGGAATTGCGGAGCACCAGCGCGAAGGCTGCAACGGCGGATGCGAACTGTAGATCATGGGACGGGCGGCGGTCGCCGCGATCCACGAGCGGCCTGGACAGGAGGCGGCTCCTGCTGCCGTTGGGCTCCTTGTAGCGAAGCCGTATGGTGAGGAGCTCCGGGGTCCGGCTCGCACTGGGCCGCAAGGTGACCTCCTGGTAGGTGAGGCTATCACCGCCGAGCGCGACCGGCGTCACACCGGCCGGCACCACCTCGTAGAGCGCGGTCACTGCATGGCCGGCGCCCATCTCCCCCGCATCCTTCCGGTCGTCCGCAAAGTCCTCCTTGGCCAGCACCCGATTCTCATAGCCCAGCAGGCGGTAGGCCTGGACTCGCGCCGGATTGAACTCGACCTGGATCTTCACGTCCTTCGCAACGGTAAACAGGGTGCCGCCGAATTCCCGAACGAACACCTTGTGGGCCTCACGGAAGTTGTCGATGTAGGCGTAGTGGCCATTCCCCTTGTCGGCCATCTGCTCCATCTTGGTGTCTTTCAGATTGCCGGTGCCGAAGCCCAGCACCGTCAGGAAGGTTCCCTCTTCTCGCCTGGCTTCGACCAGCCGAATCATCTCCGCATCCGAGCTCACCCCGACGTTGAAGTCGCCATCGGTCGCTAGGATCAGACGATTGTTGCCCTCCGGCAGATAGTTCTCCCGCGCTACATCGTAGGCGAGCCGCAACCCTGCTCCACCCGCGGTCGACCCCCCGGCTTCCAGCCGGTCGATCGCCGCAAGGATGGTCGACTTATCGGATCCCGAGGTAGGCGGGAGCACCAGCCCTGCGGCTCCGGCATACACCACGATGGCAACCCGGTCCTGAGCCCGAAGCTCCTGCACTAATGCGCGGAACGCCTGCTTCACCAGGGGGAGCTTGTCTTCGGTCTGCATCGAGCCCGACACATCGATCAGGAAAACCAGATTGCTGGGGGGCAGATCCCGAGTCGCGATGCGCTTGGCCTGGAGACCAATGCGCACCAGGCGATGCTCGGGCGCCCAGGGACACGGTCCCACATCGCTGGTGACGGCGAAGGGATGATTCCCGGTCTGATCGGGATAGGTGTACGAGAAGTAGTTCACCAGCTCCTCCAACCGCACGGCGTCGGCCGGCGGCAGTGCGCCCTGGCTCAGGAACCGCCGCACGTTGCTGTAGGATGCCGCGTCTACGTCGATCGAGAACGTCGAGAGCGGATTGGCCGTGGCTGCGAGGAACCGATTTTCTTGAATATGAGCATAGGCCTCCGTATTCCACGGCTCCCCGCGCTGGCGCCAGGGGTCCACTGCAAGGGGGTCCACGTAGCCACCAGCCCGGTCGGGCCTGGCAGCTGCCGCAGACGGTAGCCTGTCGGCTTCCGTGCGGCCCACCTTCGCCCCCCTGGGCTCTGCCACAATCTCGTTCAGCTGCACGGCTGTGGCTTCGAGGATGAAATCGCGGATCGTGGTTCGTCCGGCCCGAACTACGATGGTTGCTTGAGAGGATTTGTACCCGATGAACGCCGCGCGGATCTCGACCTTGCCTTCCGGAACGGCCGGAAGGGCATAGGCACCTCTCGGATCAGACAAAGCATTGAGCGCGGTGCCAACAATGAAGACCTGGGCGTTGGCGATCGGCGCGCCGCTCTGATCCCGCACGTGACCGGTTACCCGGCCGGTCTTGGGAGGCAGGATGATGGGAGCCGCGGCGGTCGTTGTGAGGGTCAGCAGCAGAAGCAGTGAGACGGCCGGTATGCGCCGAGTGGAGAAACGACGCGGCAGTCGCATAGAAGCTCCGTATGCAGGATTGGATTGCCCACCGCATCCCGGCGGTGATGGTACTCTGGAGATGCAGCAGGCGGTCAGACTCGCACACGGGCCAACCAGACCCGCCTTATAACCCTCCTCGTTTGACTAGGAAGAAACGCTTGAGGATATCGCCGCACTCTTCGGCCATGAGCCCGCCCACGACCTCCGGGCGATGATTGGTGCGGGGGTTCCTGAGGAGATCGTACACCGACCCCGCCATCCCGCAGCGGCCATCGTAAGCTCCGAAGACCACCCGCCCAACCTTGGCGAGCACGATGGCCCCGGCGCACTGGGCGCATGGCTCCAGCGTCACGTACAAGGTTGCCAGCAGAAGCCGGTCCTCCCCGACCGTCTGGAGGGCCCGTTGCAGCGCCAGGAGCTCGGCGTGTGCGGTAGGGTCTCGGCGCTGCACCGTTTCGTTGTGAGCCTCTCCCAGGGTCTGGCCGTCGGCCACGACGACGGCGCCGACCGGAATCTCATCCCGCACTGACGCGGCTCTCGCCAGGCGAAGCGCTGCTTGCATGCCGGCCAGGTCACTGGGGGACGGCGTGCCTCTACGCACCGACCATCTCGCGCTCCCGTACGCCTGGCTCGACTCGCTCGAACCGGAGCGCGTCGCCATCCCGCTTGACCCGGATGGTGTCGCCCTCGTGGAAGTTGCCTTCCAGCAGCTCGAGTGCGATCGGGTTCTGGAGCAGCCGCTGGATCACCCGCTTGAGGGGTCGGGCTCCGTAGACTGGATCGTAGCCTTGCCCCGCAATCAGGGCTTTGGCTTCTGGCGTAACCTGCAACGTGATGTGCCGCTGTTCCAGCATGCGCTCCAACCGCTCCAGCTGCAGGTCGACAATCTGAAGCAGATCATCCCGGCTCAGCTGGCGGAACACGATGATGTCGTCTACCCGGTTGAGGAACTCGGGGCGGAAATGGTTGCGGAGCTCGTCCCGCACCCGCTGCTCCACCCGCTCCCAGCCGCTCGGATCCAGCTGGGCGCCCGCATCCACGATGTACTGGCTTCCGATATTGGAGGTCATGATGATGACCGTGTTCCGGAAGTCCACCAGCCGTCCCTGACTGTCGGTGAGCCGGCCGTCATCCAGGATCTGAAGCAACACGTTGAACACGTCCGGATGTGCCTTCTCGATCTCGTCGAACAGGATGACGCTGTAGGGGCGGCGCCGGACGGCCTCGGTCAGCTGACCGCCTTCCTCATACCCGACGTAGCCTGGAGGCGCGCCGATCATCCGGGCCACCGAGTGCTTCTCCATATACTCCGACATGTCCAAGCGAACCATGGCCCGCTCGTCGTCGAAGAGAAACTCCGCCAGCGCGCGAGCCGTCTCGGTCTTTCCCACACCCGTCGGCCCCAGGAAAATGAACGAGCCCAGTGGGCGGTTCTGATCCTGGAGTCCCGCCCGGCTCCGGCGCACCGCATCAGACACGGCAGTCACCGCCGCGCGTTGCCCAATGACCCGCTGCTCCAGCTCCTCCTCCAGCCGGGTCAGCCGCTCCCGCTCCGATTCGAGCATCTTGCTGACCGGAATCCCGGTCCACTTGGAGACGATCTCGGCGATATCCTCGGAGTCAACTGCTTCCTTCAAGTACTGCGCGTTGGCCTGCACCTCATGCAGCCGGCGCTCGTCTTCCGCGAGCCGACGCTCCAGCTCGGGCAGGCGACCATAACGCAGCTCTGCAGCCTTCTGGAGATCCCCTCGACGGGTAGCCTGGTCGATCTCCGCCCGGACGTTCTCGATCTCTGCTTTGAGCTGCTGAATTTCGTGCAGGGCTCCCTTCTCTGCCTGCCACTGGGCCTTCATGCCGGTGCTCTTCTCCCGGAGCGACGCGATCTCTTGCTCCAGAGCCTGGCGGCGCTCGACCGCCGCCGCGTCCCGCTCCTTGAGGAGTGCCTGGCGCTCGATTTCGAGCTGCACGATGCGGCGCTCCACCTCGTCGATCTCCTGGGGAAGACTGTCGATCTCGATCCGGAGTCGGCTGGCCGCCTCGTCAATCAGGTCGATGGCCTTGTCGGGCAGGAACCGGTCACCGATATAGCGGTCCGAGAGCGTAGCCGCAGCGATGATCGCGTTGTCGGTGATCCGCACCCCGTGGTGGACCTCGTACTTTTCCTTCAGCCCGCGCAAGATCGCGATGGTGTCGGCCACCGATGGCTCGCCCACCATGACGGGCTGGAACCGACGCTCCAGCGCCGGATCTTTTTCTACATGCTTCCGATACTCATCCAAGGTCGTGGCGCCGATGACGTGGAGCTCGCCCCGGGCCAGGGGTGGCTTGAGCATGTTGCTCGCATCCACCGCACCCTCGGCTGCGCCCGCTCCCACGATAGTGTGCAGCTCGTCGATAAAGGTGATGTATTTGCCCTCGCTCTGAGTCAGCTCCTTGATCACCGCCTTGAGCCGCTCCTCGAACTCGCCCCGGTACTTTGCCCCCGCGAGGAGCGCGCCGATATCGAGCGAGACCAGCTCCCGGTTGCGCAGCGACTCGGGCACATCGCCGTTCACGATTCGCTGGGCCAGCCCTTCGACGATGGCGGTCTTGCCGACCCCCGGCTCGCCGATCAGTACCGGATTGTTCTTGGTGCGCCGGGACAGCACTTGCATGACCCGCCGGATCTCCTCGTCGCGGCCAATGACTGGATCGAGCTTACCCCTCCGAGCCTCCTCTGTCAGGTTCCGGGTATAGCGCTCCAGCGCCTGATACTTCCCCTCCGGAGATTGGTCAGTCACTCGGTGGGAGCCACGCACCTCCTCCAGTGCTGACCGAAGATCATCGGCGCTGATGTTGTGCGAGCTGAGAATGGCACGGGCGGTTGTCCCTTTCTCTTCCGCCATGCCCAAGAGCAGGTGCTCGGTGCTGACGTAGGCGTCGTCGAGCTTCTTGGCCTCGGAGTCTGCCTTGTCGAAGACGCGCTGAATCTCGCGGCTGAAGCTCGGCTCCACTCCCCCGCCGGCCTGAGTGGGAAACCGGGCGATCTCCCGCTCGACCTCCTGCCGAACGGCAGTCACATTGAGTCCGGCCTTCTGAAGGAGTGGTTGGACGACGCCTTCGTCCTGGGCAAGCAGCGCCGCCAGAAGGTGGGCATCGTTGACTACCGGATTGCCCCTGCTCCGGGCCAGCTCACCGGCGTCCCGAAGTGCCTCCTGTGCCTTAATGGTCAATCGCTCTGGTCGAATCATTGCTACCTCTTATACCTATGAAACGAACCCATGGTGCCGTCCACGAAGTGTCGGTGACCTAGAACCTTGGAGTCCGTCTCAGGAATGGCAAGGCTCGTACCCAGTAACTCTGCCGGTTTGGCAGTATGGGTTCATTGTGGTAAGCGACTCGCACAGGCGCAAAAGGAAAAGGGCAGCCGTGGCTGCCCTTTTCCTTTATCTCCCACTAGCGATCTTCCTCTGCGCTATCATCTTCCGCGTGAACCTCTCACCGTCTACGGTAAGTTGATAGTAGTACACGCCGGTGCTCGCCTCACGCTTTCCATCCAGATACTTGCCGTCCCAGTAGGCCCGGTACTGCCCACAGCGAAGGCGGAGGCTATCCAGCCTTTCACCCGACCCATTCGCCAGGGTGGGGATCGCCACCACCTGCACCAACACGTTGTAAATCTTCAGGCTGACTACCGGCTGATGACCCCTTGCGCACACCTCCTGGGAAATCTCGAACGGGATCGTCGTTGCCGGGAAAAACGGATTGGGGTAGTTCTCCTTCAGCTCGACTCGCGGCGGGAGCACATTTGCCTGTGCTGCGACCGGGGAGCCTGCCCCCACCAGAAGCCCGAGCCACCACCCCGGCCACGCCAAGCGGACCATGGGTGCTCCTCTGCGAACAATTGTTAAACCGGTGGTGGCACCTCCGCGCTGGTCGGGATGCAGGGTTGGATGTAAAACGGAAGGTCTAGAGTCGGTAGTCGGTAGTCAAGTGTTGGGTCGAGTGTCAGGGTCTAGGGACGCTAGACCATAGACCCTAGACCCTGGACCCTAGACCTAAATCTTACTTCTAAGCCTTCTCCCGTCGCCCTCGCGCACGGTGATTCCGCGTTCGTCGGCCCACTCCAGCAGGGGGATCAGATACTTGCGGCTGATGCCAAGCCGATCGCGAACAGCGGCTGGAACGATGGCCCCCACCCGACCCATGTCGTGGAGCACGCCGGTGAACTGATCGAGTGCTTCGCGGGCGTAGTACCGATCCCGCTCGACCGCTTCTACTCGGCCACGAGCTGCCGCAAGCCGCAGCAGCGAGTGGAGATCCCGCCGGCCGGTCGTCTTTTCCAGCTCCGGCACCGAAGGAGGGGCGAGGTGGGCCTCTGCCAGGATCTCCACGATCCGATCGATCTCGGCCTCGCCGCCTGCTACTCTGGGCACGAAGCCCGCCAATGCAATCAGCCCTTCACGACGGACCAGCCGCCTTGCTCGGGCAAAGTCGTCCAGTGCCGCCTCGATGACGAGATCACCTCCCGGCAGAGCATGTCGCAACGTTTCCAGAGGCATCCCCGGCTCCCCCGGGTGCCGGCGATGGTAATCTCGCAAGACATCCAGAGCGCGGCGACCAACCTCTTGGACCAGAGAGGCCGTTACCCAGAGGCTTCCTAGCCGGCGGGCCTCGGTCTCGCGACGCGCGACCTGGCCGGCCATGCTCTCAGGGACTCCGAGCAGAATCGGCAAAACGGAGCTCTCGATGCCACCCGGGCGGCGCTGGAGCAAGCTCCGGAAGCGCTCGCCAGGGTCCCTCGAGCTCAGACCGGAAGGCCATGCCACCGCGCGCCGCGGTGGCATCGGATCCAGGACCCGTCCTCCGCCAATCGTCGTGACGGGACTGTAGCTCCGGAGTACGAATCGATCCTGGGCGCGTGCCACGAGCGGCGACTCCAGCCTCAGCCGGGCCATACCGCTGCTGCCCGGCTCGATGTTCGACCGGGGTAGCACTCTGGCCATTACCTCCACGGTTCCCAGGAGGAAGCGGACGCGAGTCCGTGCCCTGAGCGGGCGCGGCGCCCGGGGATCCAGGGCGATCTCGACGTCCAGAGCCGAAACAGAAGTCCAGGGCAGCCGGTCGCTGACGAGCACTGTGCCTCGGGATAGTGCTGAGCGCTCGATTCCGGTCACGGCAATCGCCGTCCGCGCGCCCGGCTCGCTGCGCTCGACCGGTTGACCATAGCTTTCCAAGGAGCGGATGCGGCCTCGCGAACCTGATGGCAGCGATAACACCGGATCACCAACCGCCACCCGCCCGGACCATACGGTGCCGGTAACGACCGTACCCACCCCCGGAAGTGAAAAGACCCGGTCGATGGGCATTCGGAACGCGTCCGCGGCAGAACGAGGTTCCACGAGTTTGGCCTGAGCAGCCAGCCTCTCTCGCAGGGCGTCAATGCCTGTTCCAGTCTTTGCCGACACGACAATTGGGGCGTCGAATGTGATCGGCGAGCTGCGCAAGCGGTCCGCAACTTCGGCCACCACGAGCGCGAGCCAATCGGGATCCACTAGATCGGCCTTGGTGATGACGGGTATCCCAAGCGGGATACCCAACTGCTCCAGGATGAGAAGATGCTCTTCCGTCTGAGGCATGATTGCCTCATCAGCGGCGATGACGAGTAGCGCCAGGTCGACCCCGGAAGCCCCTGCTACCATGGTACGAATGAAATCCTCGTGCCCCGGCACATCCACCATCCCCGCCACTCGGCCGGAGCCGAGCTCGAGTGGAGCGAAGTTGAGCTCGATGGTGATCTCGCGCCGGCGCTCCTCCGCCAGGCGGTCCACCGGTCTTCCAGTGAGGGCGGTGACCAGTGTGGATTTGCCGTGGTCGATGTGCCCGGCGGTTCCAATGATCATGCAGCAGCCCAGGATCGAAGCATCCAGAACTCCAGGGCGGGAAGATCCGCACCCTCGGCCAGGTGATGCCGGATGTAACGAGCCAGGAGGCGGCGGTGGGCGGCCCCGTGCCTCGCATCGAGCGTGGGCAATGTGGCGGTGGGATCGAGCAGCGCAACGAGATCGGCCCGATCCGCCGGCGGCAGCTGGGTAGCTCCCCGCTGGGCGGCGCAGTCCGTACAGAGAGCGCCTCCGTCGCGGGTGCTGAACGGCAATCCGCCGTTGGGAGGAAGCAGCGTGCCGTCGATCACACAGGCATCTATTGAAGGAGCGAAACCAAGGACACTCACCAGGCGCCAGAGCAGCCGAAAGCCAAGCGGCTCGACCGTCTCCCTGGAAGCGGTCTCGAGATCATCCAGTGCCGCACGAAAGACATCGAAGCTCTCGGGATGGGGATCGGGCGGCGCAAAGCGAAGCATGACCTCGGACAATGCGCACGCGACCGCATAGCGTTCCAGATCCGAGCTGAGACCCACATGAAGCCGCCGCAGGTCGAAGGCGGTGAGAATGCTGAGCTCGCGGTGCTGCTTCATCATCAATTGGGCCTGACCTTCGCTCAACAGCTGAAGGGATCCACCGAAACGGCTCTTGGCTCGCAGCGCACCCTTTGCAATGGCGCTCTGCACGCCGAGATCCCGGGTAGCCAGCCGGACGATCTTCGAGGTCTCGCTGTAACGCAGGACCGAGAGAACAACCGCGGGGGTGGAGACCAGCGCCACGAGACACCCTAGAGCTGGGAGTCGTCGATCGGGTCGACGCCGGCAGGCAGCACCCGGGCCAGCAGGACTTGGGTCGCGCACTGGCCCACCGGGACGGTTCGGATCTCGCTGAAGTCGGGGCGCAGCACGTGGACGAGCCCGTTGTCGGAGCAGCCGGCTTCCAGGGCATAGATCCGCCCCTGGGAATCCACCGCAACCCCGGTATTTGCCGGAATGGGGATCCCGTTGCCCTCCCCTCGCACAATCGCGCGGTCTGCAGTATCGAATTCCATCAAGCCTTCGGTTCGCGAGCTGATCAGCAGCCGGTCTCCCCCATCTGCGGTAAGGTCCCCAGGACCAAAGCCGAACCCGCCGAAGCTCGCCAGCTCCTGGCGGCGTACCGGGTCCACTACTGAAAGACGACCCTCATCGACACTGGGATCTCCCGGCTGAACCACATACATCAGTCCATCACTCGCCACCGCGCTGAACTGGGCGTTCCCCGGCCCGATGAGAGGGATCGAGTCGATCAGTGCCCCCGGCGTGGCCGCCGCGGGATCGACTACGCTGATCCAGCTCTCGCCGGCAGGCTTGCCGAGGGAATCGAGATTGGCATTCAGGACCAGCAACCTCCCGCGAGTGAAGATCACCTGCTGAGGCGTGACTCCCACGTTCAAGCTGGCGGTGTCGCCAGTGGTAATGTCGACTCGGGTGAGGGTATTGGAGTTGGAGTTCGACACATAAACGATGGAATCATCCACCAGGGCAGCCCCGGCCACGCCAGATCCCGGCTGCAGCGGGATGGTGTTTATCAGTTGGCCTTCCCCAAGATCCACGATCGCAATGGCGTCGCGGGCTCGCAGGGGAACGATCGCCGTACCGCCCCGGGTAGTCACGCTCACGGGTTGCACATCGGACGCGCCAAGCGGGATAGTGGAGACCTGGGTGGGCGCAGCGACCGGAATGAGACTCAACGTGGCGCCGGTCGTGTTGAGTACGACGATCACTTCCTCGGGAGCAGGCGGAGGTGCCGCCGTTTCCGCACAACCGAAGGAGGTGCCGACGCTCAGCACGAGCGCAACCCGCGGGATAAGTCGGGCAAGTGTCATATGCTGGAAGATCGAGGCACCATGGCCGAGTCGCCAGTTGACCGCCCCACAGTCAGGTCAAAAGCGAAATCTGGCTCCTCCGAACACCCCTCTCGGTCTGCCCGGAAATCCCACCACCTGGTCGTACTTCTCGTCAAAGAGATTCTCCACCCGGATCATGCCCGAAATGCCGGGCTGCCCGACACCCGGCCGGAGGATCTCCACGTCTGCGGCCAGATCCACGAGCGTATAGCCCGGGAGATCCACGCGCTGGCTGGGAAACTGACTGAAATCTACGTCGTCTCTACTGCCCACATAGGTCATCGATCCGGTCAGCGATGCCCGGTCCCACGCCAGGGCGGTGATCGCGAGCTCCGCTGAATGACGGGGGCGGCGGATCAGCCGCTCGCCACTGGCGAAGGGAGCAGAGGGCATCCCGCCATCCTCAGTGGCTTTGGTGGCGAGATAGGAATAGGAGAAGCTCGCCCGCACGCCAGGAACAACGGAGGCTCTGAGCCCGGCTTCGACGCCGCGCGCCCACGCGGACGCGCCATTGAAGTAGGTAGGCGAGCCCGGTGCTGCACCGCCATTGTACTGGACCATGTCGCGAAAACTTTGATTGAAGTAAGTGGCCCAAACTGAGACCCGACTCGCTACAACCTCCTGTTCCACCCCCACCTCCCAGCTGGTTGAGCGTTCCGGCCGGAGCCCGGAGTCTCCCACGACGAAAGGTGCGTCGCAGAACTGCTCGCAGAAGGTAGGTGCCTTGAAGGCTCGTCCCACCGAAGCACGCACTCGAGTGCGCCAGGGCAAGCGGTGCGCCAATCCGGTCCGATAGGTGAAGAAGGTGCCGAAGCCGCTATTGTGGTCGACCCTGGCGTTGAGGTTGACCGCCAGACCGGAAGGGAGATCGAGAACAGCCTGCGCGTAGGAACCAACCGTGGTACGCTGCCGATCGAACGGTGCATCCGGCGTAGTGGAGATCCCGCCGAAATTCGAGGTGGTTTCACCCGATTGCCTCTCGGTTTCTCGTTCGACCTGACTGCCGGCGGTGAGCGTCAGAACCGAGTTGGGCCATGCGTTCATCCGAAGATCGAGGTTGCCTCGGTCGGCTCGCGAGCTGCGATGAGACGCAAAGCCGAATCCCAGCGTGTCTCCAGGATGGTCCGGTTGGTCCTCGAACCCGGCGTCACTGCGGCTACCTCCCGCCGTGAGCCGGAGCTGATAGCGGTCGCCGAGTCGGCGGCCCACATCGACTGCCAGGGAGAGTGCCTGTTCGCTGTTCGATTGGTTGCTGTCCGACAGGATGCCGGAGCCGTCGGTCGGGAAATGATGCACGTTATCGGTAAAGCGGACGGCAAGCGACGCGTCGGTGCGGGAGTCCGGCGTGGTGTACAGCGAACCGCCCATCATTGTGTTTCGGTAGTCGTTATTAAAGGCGTATGCGCCGTCGGTGCCGATGTGGCCGATGCTGGCGGAGTAGTTGATGCGATCGGTGCCTCCCCGAACTCCGGCGTGTCCGGCGACTGTTCCGAAGCTGCCGGCCTCCCCCCCACCTTCGACGGTAAAGCCCGGGGCACCGCGTCGAGTAAAGACCTGCACTACCCCGGTGACCGCGTCTGAGCCATAAACCACGCTGGCAGGCCCCCGGAGGACCTCGATTCGCTCGATGTTGTCGGTCGTCAGGTTGGCCCAATTGTAGGCGCCGCCTGCCTGATTCACCGGCACACCATCGACCAGTACCTTGACGTAGTCACTCTCCCCGCCCCGCAGGAACAACGAGCTTACGCCACCATAGGACCCCACCTGGAGCACCGTTGCTCCCGGGACTTCCCGTAATGCGTCGTGCACAAACCGAACGCCGCGTCGCCTGAGCTCCTCACCGCTGATGGATGTGACCGAGGAAACCACGGCGTCCGAAGGTGTGGGCATGCGTGTAGCCGTCACCACCAGCTCGCGGAGACGTATCGTGTCCTGCACCTCCTGGGCAGCAGCCATGGTAGAAATTCCGCCTGCCTGGATCATCACGGCGGCGGTCGCGCCAAGCCAGCGTGCAATCATTGCCACTCCGTTGCTGAACATGTCGTTCTGCATCCTCGCCCGCTCAGGGTACGCTTGGATTCTCGCCGGCCCGGAGCGGTATGAACTGCGGTGAGCCGTCGAGCCAGGTGGTGACCGCCACCGGCCACTCGAACACGCCCGACACAGTGAGCCGGTCGAGCACGGCGCCCGGAGTGCCCTCCGCTCTTACCGCCCCGCGCTCCAGCAGGATGATGCGATTGGCGAACCGGGCTGCCAGGTTGAGATGGTGGGTGATGACGAGGCACGCGAGCCCGTCCTGTACCAGTTGCCCCACCAGCTCGAACAGCTCCATCTCGTGGCGCACATCCAGCGATGCGGTCGGCTCGTCCAGTACCAGCGCGCGAGGCTCCTGCGCGAGGGCTCGGGCAACTCGTACCCGCTTCCACTCGCCACCTGATAGGGTATCGATCGGACGATCGGCCAGGGTCAGGATGTCGCAGCGCTCCAGCGCCTCCTGCACCGCAGTCCGGTCGCGAGGGCCGGGAACACCGAGCGGACCCAGGTAGGCATAGCGGCCGAGCATCACAGTCTCACCGACAGTGAGAGGAAAAACGGCCTCCTCCTGCTGGCCCACTACCCCGACCGTCTGGGCCAGTAACCGGCGGGGCCACTGCTGAATGGGCCGGCCGTCGACCAGCACTACTCCGCCTTCTACCGGTAGCAGCCCTGACAACGCGCGAAGCAGCGTGGTCTTTCCACTGCCATTCGGGCCGGCGACGGCCACCAGCTCCGAGGCCCTTACCTGGCAATTCACACCACGCAAGGCGAGCGGCCCATTAGGCCGGTACCGCACGGAGATCTCTCTGGCATCGAGAATCATGGGGCGAGCGTCCTGCGGAGGAGCAGTGCGAAGATCGGCACGCCGATAAGCGCGGTGATCACCCCGACCGGGAGCTCGAGCGGGCGCACCGCGGTTCGGGATACCACATCCGCGAGGACCAGAAAACAGCCGCCGGCCACGAATACCAGTGGCAAGAGGCTCCGGTGCAGAGGGCGGAATCTCGTACGGACCGCATGGGGGACCACCAGCCCTACGAAACCCACAATGCCACAGGTGGCCACACTAGCGGCGGTGAGGAGCGCCGTGCAGAGATAGACGACTCGACGGATTCGGTCGACCTCAGCGCCGAGATGATGAGCCGGCTCGTCGCCTAAGGCAATCAGATCGAGTGACCGGGCGTGAAACAGCAGGATTCCCAGGGGCAGTACCGCATAGGCGGTGAAGACCGCAAGTGAGCGCCAGGAAGCCGACCCGAAACCACCCAGCAACCAGAGGAACGCGTTGCGAACACCGGGGGCATCGGACAGCACCATCACAGCACTCATCAGGGCACCTGCGAAGGCGCCGACCACGACGCCCGAAAGCAGCAGGACATGCGGGTCCAGTCGCCGCCCTGACACCAGGCTCAGGCGGTACACCAGGGCCACCGCTGCGAGGGCGCCGATGAAGGCTGCCAGGGGAATCGCCCAGGGATTGGCCGCCCGGGAGGCGATCGCGAGCACTGCGCCAAGACCCGCACCGCTGGAAAGACCCAGCAGGTAGGGCTCCGCGAGCGGGTTGCGGATCATGGCCTGCAGAGCCGCACCACACACGGCAAGGCTGCCCCCTACGAGGAACGCCAACACCACCCGGGGAGCGCGCACCTCACGGACGATCGCGGCGGCGGCTCCCTTTCCCTGCCACAGCCCGATCCACACGTCAGAGAGTGGAAGGCGAACCGATCCGGCGCTCAGCCCCAATGCAATACAGGCGACAACCATCAGTGTTAAAAGCCCCACGCGAGCAGCGTTCATGGAGCCGCCGTTGCCAACAGGGTCGCCAGCTGCCGAATCGCTGCTGGTGCCCTGGGACTGGGCCGGTTGAACTCGGACCCGCTCACTCGCAGAAATCGGCGCTCACGCACAGCGGGAACAACTTGCCACTCGGGCCGGCTGGCAAAGGCCGACGGTCCCTCGGCCGTGGTGAAGATGAGATCAGGATTGCGTGAAGCCACTGCCTCGATGCTAACGACCCCCGACGTCGAGGGCACATCGGCAAAGAGGTTCTCCGCTCCCGCCCGCTCAATCAGCTCGTTCAGGAAGCTGCCTCGCCCGATGGTCATGGGAGGTTGTTCCCAGACCAGTAGCAGCACCTTTGGTCGTCGCCCCGGTTGCGCGATGGTTGCGTGTGCCAGAGAGCTATCGAAGACGGCGGCAACGGAATCGGCGCCCCGGGAGTGGGCGGTAAGGACCCCAAGCATGTGCGCCACTCTGGGAACGTCACTCAGGGCATCGGTGTTGAGCCTCGGCGCGGGAATGCCGAGCTCCCTCAGCCGTCCTGCCACGGCGGCATTCTGGCCGGAGTTGTAGAGCACCACCAGGTCCGGGCGGCGGGCGAGCACCGCCTCGATGCTGGGCTTGATGCCATCGCCCAGGTTCGGAATCGCCCGCACGGCGACCGGGTAGTCGCAGTACTGGGTGCGCCCCACCAGGCGGGACTCTGCGCCGATGGCGTACAGCAGCTCAGTCGCAGCGGGAATGAGCGAGACGATGCGGCGGGCGGGGGCACGGAGGGTAATCGTGTCACCAGCATCATCGATGACACTGAGCGCGCCGCCCGAAGCCGGAGCCGGGCCGCAGCCGGCTCCGCCACCACCCACAGCGAGGGCGAGCAGCCAAATCAGAGTGTGCCGGCGCATCCGTGAGCCGAAAATGATTCCGCCCATTCCTCAGGTGGAGAAATGGGCGGTGAGCGACCGGTTGGTCGGGCACGCCACCAACCCTCCCCCGAGGGCTTCATGGTGGCACGAACGGAGAGGTCTCCTGGCTTCGGGACTCCACTCGCCTTCCCGGTTTCCCAGTGGCGACTGAGTGGAGATCTGGCCTAGGGCCAGCTCCCGTTACAGTGGCGGGGCCGCGCCGGTCTTGCACCGGCTTCCGAGTAGCCCCGTTCGTGTTCCATCTACTATGTGCAGCGCTAGTCTACCGGCGCCAGCCGCCGGCCGCAAGGGCGGCCTCCAGCTCTCCTTTCAGTCTGGCGCGCTCCACCTCGTAACACTTCCACTCATCTTCCGACGTCTGGTTGCGCCGGCCGACATAGCGAGCATCCAGCTCGGCTATAGCATCGACCAGATCCGGGGCAGATCGGGGCTTGCCGGGCTGCCGCCGGGCCAGTGCATACCACCCGACCGCAACCAGTCCGAGCGCCAATCCTCCCACCAATGCGGCGAGCAGCCAAGCTGGTGTCCGGTGCGCGGCCGGGATGGAAAGGCGAACACTGCCGGAGGAAGTGACGGTCCCAGTCCACCGCTGGAACGAACGGCCCGCGATCTCCTGACTGTCGGCCAACGCCACTCCAGGGGCGAGCACCGTGACCCCGGGCTCCTCCACCAGCACGTTCAGCAGAATGCCGGGAGTGCCCAGGGGCAATTCGACGATCCTTCGCTGGGCGGGAACTTGATACTGAATGGTGAGCTGCTTTTCTCCCGGAGCGAGAGCGGCAGTGACGATCAACGAATCACCCGAACGCCGGATGGCCTCTGCCGACACGTCACTTTCGTTCACTTGCAGTCCAACGGTGCCCGCCGGCAGTGCCGCACTCCAGGAGCCATGCAGCGTGTCAGGAGCTACTCGCGTGAGCCTACCGGCATTTCGCAGGACGATGACGTCCAGGACGGTGCGCGATCCATCGTCAGCTGGCCGGGTCAGCACAAAGTGACGGGCCGTCAGGCTCACAGGGGCGTTGCTCGAGGTGTCGTATACCACGATGCGGACGCCGGGGGCCGGCTGGCCAGACTTCGCGACGACCGGGGACGAGAAGTACTCGATACCGGCGTGGCGGGTGCTGACCAGGTACAAGGCGGCAGTATCGGGTCGAAGAGTGAATCGGAAGGCACCCCTGCCATCGGATCGGGCCGAGTCAACCGGCCCCTGGACGTCACGGGCTATCTGATGGAGGATGACACGGGCTCCCCGCACTGGCGCGGAATCAGCCTCGATCACCTGCCCCGTGACGCGGATGGATTGAGCGAATAAAGGTACGGAGAGGAGGGAACCGACGGAGAGGAGGCAGAGGCTACGGATTAAACTTCCCGAAATCCTGGGGGTCCATCTTCTCGAGATAGTCCTTGAGCTTGTCCGCCTCGAGAGAGGGATTGGGAGAAGGCTCGTCGGTCTCGACACCACTCTGATCGAGTAGCTGGTCACTGGTGAAGATCGGTGCCCGCATTCGAAGGGCCAGGGCAATACTGTCAGAGGGGCGCGCATCCACCTGGAACACGTGATCTTCCCGCCGGATCAGCAGCTCCGCAAAGTAGGTGTTCTCCTTGACCGCGCTTATCACCACCCGGCGCAGGTCGCCACCCAACCCGACGAGAATCTGCTTGAGCAGGTCGTGGGTGAGTGGCCGCTGCGCCTTCATTCCCTGAAGCTCCATGGCGATGGCGCTCGCTTCGGCGGGACCGATCCAGATCGGCAGAACCCGCGACCCCTCCTTCTCCCGCAGGATCACAACTGGAGTGTTCGTGGTCCGATCGAGGCCGAGGTGGGCCACCGTGACTTCGATCATCGGCTCAACTCAGGTACCGGCATCCCAGCTGGCGAGGTACTCCATTTGCTCGGCGGTGAGCGCGTCGATGGTGATGCCCATGGTCTGCAGCTTGAGGCGGGCGATCTCCTGGTCCACCGCTGGGGGCAGCCGGTGCACCGACTTGCTCATCTTGCCGGCATCCTTGGACAGCACCTCGGCGGCGAGTGCCTGGTTGGCAAAGGACATATCCATGACGCTAGCCGGGTGTCCCTCAGCAGCAGCGAGGTTGATGAGCCTGCCTTCCGCAAGGACCATGATCCGCCGGCCTTTGACCAGAAATTCCTCGACCATCTCCCGCACGTACCGGCGTCCGCTGGCGATTCGGGCGAGTCCTTCCAGATCGAGCTCCACATTGAAGTGGCCCGAATTGCACACGATGGCGCCGTCCTTCATGGCGCTGAAGTGCTCGGGCCGGATCACATGGATGTTGCCGGTCAGGGTAATGAACAGGTCTCCCAGTGGAGCGGCCTCCGTCATTGGTCTGACCTCGAAGCCATCCATGCGAGCCTCGAGGGCGGGAATCGGATCGACTTCGGTAACGATGACATGCGACCCGGCGCCACGAGCCCGGCTGGCCACGCCGCGTCCACACCATCCATAGCCGGCCACGACGACGGTGCTCCCAGCCAGCAGCAAGTTGGTGGCGCGCACTACGCCGTCCAACGTCGATTGGCCGGTGCCATACCGGTTATCGAACATGTGCTTTGTATTCGAGTCGTTCACCGCGATGATCGGGAACTGAAGCACGCCCTCCCTGGCCATAGCCTTGAGCCGGATGACTCCAGTCGTGGTCTCCTCGGTCGACCCCCGCACCGCGCCCACCAGCGCCTTGCGCTCGGCCGAAGATAGCCCCTCGACCCACCGCCGGATGGGCGGCGCGAGGTCATCGAGGCGATTGAGGGCGATCATGTGCAGCGACCCGACCAGATCGGCCCCGTCGTCCTGGGTCATGTTGGGCCCGAAGGCCAGCGCCTGCGCGATGTGGGTGTAGTAGGTCTCGTGGTCCTC
>JAICPP010000090.1 GCA_025929805.1 Gemmatimonadales bacterium
CGACGTTGTGTACCACGGGCTGGACCCGGTGTTCGCTGATGCCAACAAAGCCGCACTGGGAACGAGCCATGCACCTTATGTGTTGGCGGTGGGCGGAATCTCTCCTCGAAAGAACACCCGCCGGCTGATTGCCGCCTTTACCCGCTGGCGAGAGCGGGGCGGCCACCGTGCCGCGCACCGGCTTCTCATCACCGGTGCGTCGCTGGATCGCGAGTTCATGCAGACCGGAGCAGCGTTGCCGGAAGGCGTGTCGCTTCTGGGTTACGTTGATAAGGCGGAGCTTCCCGGGCTGTATCGCAATGCCACGGCCTTCCTCTATCCGGGCGTGTACGAAGGGTTTGGGCTACCGATCATCGAGGCCATGGCCTGCGGCGCTCCGGTGGTCACCTCCCGGACCGGGGCCACGCCGGAGATAGCCGGAGGAGCGGCGATTCTGGTGGATCCGTTCGACGTGGTTGACATAGAGAAGGGGTTGGAACAGGCAACTAATCCGGCAGAAGCGGTGCGGTTGCGGGCCCTGGGGCTGGCCCGGGCGACCCAGTTCGACTGGGCGGGTGCAGCCCAGGCTACGCTCGAGTCTTACCGGCGGGCGATGTGAGCAGTCGATTGGCCCTGGTGGATTCGAACCACCATTAACGGATCCAAAGTCCGCTGTCCTGCCATTGGACGAAGGGCCAGCGTGTTGAAACGGCGTGGCTGAAGCCTAGCGCGCCCAAGGTGAGGGCGAAAGGGAATTTACCCTTGCCCTGAGCCCCATGTAGGCCGAACATACACCTGACGTATACACTGGGTGACCATGATTGTAGCTCCTCCCAGCACGAATCTTCATGTCTGACGCCACCTTCCTGGGCGAGCGCCGGAGGCCCCACCCGCACCCGGGGACGGAGACCGGCGCCTGGTTTACTGCCGAGCGGCTATACCGGACGCTGGGGGATGTTGCTCCGGGGTTCCTGTGGCTGGCAGACGCGTCCGGCCGGTTCAGGTATGTCAACAAGACCTGGGAAAACTTCACGGGCGCCACTCTGGAACAGCTCAATGAGGAAGGCTGGGAACCGTTCAACCATCCCAGTGAGCTGGCGGAGATCAAGGCCCGATGGGACCGGGCGAGAGAGCGGCTGGAGCGGTTCGAGATGGAGCTTCGATACCGCCGGCATGACGGCGCATACCGGTGGATGCTGGCCCGGGTGGTGCCCATTCTGGGCGGTGCGGGCCAGCTGGAAGGCTGGATGGGAACTTCGGTTGATATCGAGGAACTCAAACAAACTCAGGAGACACTGCGCCGGGGTGAGCAGGAGCTCAGTGACTTCTTCGAGCATGCCGCAATTCCCATCCATTGGGTCTCATCTGACGGAACCATCCTGCGAGTAAATCAGGCGGAGCTCGATCTGCTGGGATACCGCCGCGACGAGTACGTCGGCCGCAACATCACCGAGTTCCACGAGGACCGGTCGGTGATAGACGACCTTCTGCGTCGGCTCAAGGGCGGCGAAGTTTTGCACGACTACCCGGCCCGGCTTCTCTGCAAGGACGGCTCCGTCAGGGACGTACTCATCGATTCCAGTGTGTACTTCGACAACGGGGAGTTCGTGCACACCCGTTGCTTCACCCGCGACGTCACCGCCCAGCGGACCGCGGAACAGGCTAGTCAGCGGCTCGCCGCCATCGTGACCTCTTCTGCCGACGCCATCGTCGGCAAGACGCTCGAAGGAAAGGTGACGAGCTGGAATGCGGCTGCGGAGCGCATCTTCGGCTACAGTGCCGAGGAGATGGTGGGAGGATCGATCTTCAAGCTGATCCCCGAAGAGCTGCACGAAGCCGAGCGCGCGTTGTTGAGCCGGATCCGCCAGGGAAAGGCCGTCCAGCTGTCGGAGGCGGAGCGAATCCGGAAGGACGGGCACCGGATTTACATCTCTCTGAGTGTATCGCCGATCTACGACCCCCAGGGTCAAGTGGTCGGAGCTTCTTCGATCAAGCGAGATGTCACTGAACGCAGATTTGCCGAACAGGCACTGGCTCAGAGCCAGGAGCGGCTGCAACTCGCACTGCGAGCAGCCCGCATGGGTACGTGGCATTGGGATCTGACGACGGGCGCGCTCAATTGGGATGAGGGCCTCAATCAGCTCCATGGGCTGCTGCCGAGCCAGCCGGTTACCCGGCATGAGCACTTCCTCGAGCGGGTACATCCGGACGATCGGGAATTCGTTCGTGCCGAGCTGCAACGCGCGATCGAGAACAGCAGCGAGCTGGACTGCGAGTACCGGGTGGTTCAGCCGAGCGGAAGAGTTCGTTGGCATGCTGACCAGGGCCGCGTGGCGCGGGATTCAGGCGGCACGCCTCTCTATATGACCGGAGTCTGCCTCGACGTGACCGACCGGAGGATCATGGAGGAGCGGCTCCGTCAAGCGCAGCGGATGGATTCCGTTGGGCAGCTGGCCGGCGGCATTGCGCACGAAGCCAACAACATGATGTCGGTAGTGTTGGGTTGCGCCGATTACGTGCTCCAGCGAACCGATCTGCCCGAGCCAGTCCGACAGGACGTGGAGCAGATCTGGCGCGCCGCCAAGCGTACGGCCGGGGTTACCCAACAACTGCTCGCGTTCAGCCGCCGTCAAATGCTGCAACCCCAAATCCTGGACCTGAATACGACGGTGCGAGGGCTGGAGCCTATTCTGGCCCGTGCCCTGGGGGAGAGCCGGGGCGTGCGCATGCACCTCTCGCCCACCCTCGGTCGCGTTCGAGCCGATCCAGGCCAGCTGGAGCAGGTGCTCATCAACCTGACGCTGAACGCCCGTGATGCCATGCCGGATGGCGGCAGACTCACCATCGAGACGATGAATGTCGTGCTCGACGAGGCCTACGTGGGGGCCAAGACGATTGAGACGCTGGAGCCGGGTGAATACGCGGCCCTGGTAGTGACCGACACCGGGCACGGCATGGATCGCGCGACTCTGTCGCGGATCTTCGAGCCTTTCTTCACCACCAAGGGGGTAGGGCAGGGGACGGGTCTTGGGCTCTCGACCGTGTACGGGATCGTAAAGCAGAGCGGAGGGTTCATCTGGGCGTATAGTGAGCCGGGGCTTGGTACCACCTTCAAGCTCTACTTCCCCTTGGTTCCGACCGCGCCCGAGGTTGCCGAGGCGCAGGTCCCGACGCCATCGGGCCGCCCGGAAGAGGTGGTGCTTGTCGTAGAGGACGAACCGATGGTCCGCAGTATTATGGCCCGGACCCTCAGGGATTGCGGCTACAGCGTGCTCGAGGCCGGTGACGGCGGGGCGGCGCTGGAGCTGATGGAGGCGGACAGCCGATCGGTAAGCCTGGTCGTGGCCGACGTGGTTATGCCCGAGATGGGGGGGCGCGAGATGGCATTCCGAATGGCCCAGCGCTGGCCTGAGGTGCCGGTCTTGTTTACGTCCGGCTACACCGGCCTCGAAGTGGTGCGTCGTGGTTTGCTGGACGAAGGGCGTGAGTTCCTGCAGAAGCCACTCGCTCCGGAGGCGCTGGCCCGCAAAGTCCGTGAGATGGTGGATGGGAGATCACCCGCAAGCACCTGAACCGGTACTGGCACCCTGAATGTCGGGTTCATCTCGCGGCAGCTGCCGAATTCACCGGGGTCATTGGGGCTGCCAGCGTTTCTACCGGCGTGACGGTTCCATACTTGCGGCTCAGCATCATAGCCGCGTCGTCTCGATCCCGAATCGAGCGATAGATAGCGAACAGGGTGGAGCCTGACCCGCTCATCCGGCACAGCAGGGGGTGAGTGGTCACCAGGGCTTCAAAGGCACTCCGGATCTGTGGATGGCGGCCGAAGACCGCAGCCTCGAAGTCGTTTCCTGCCATCCTCCCGATATCCCCCCACCGAGACAACGCGTCGAGATCCAGAGCCACGGCTCCGCGTTTCCAGGAAGTCGTCCTCGATTTGTCCACCCAGCCGTATGCCTCGCCGGTCGGAATCGAAATCTTCGGCGTCAACAACAGAGCGGGTGAAGGAGGAAGCGGGGGAAGCCGCATCATGCGTTCCCCCCGCCCCCAGGCGAGAGCGAGCGGTGCTCCGGAAAGGAAGAAAGGCACGTCGCTCCCCAGATGCGCGGCGAATTGGAGCAGCTCATGGCGAGGCACCACGTCGCCGGCCAGGTGGTTCACCGCCTGTAGTGCTGCCGCCGCATCACTCGAGCCTCCCCCTAAGCCGGCGCGAACCGGGATCCGCTTGGTCAAACTCAAATGAATTGCAAACCGGTGGCCAGTCGCCTCCAAGACCCGGTTCGCCGCGCGCACGGCGAGATTGTCCTCCCATGGACCCAGGTCTGCTCCCTCCACGGCCAATGTCACGCCCCGCCCTTCTCTCCGCTCGGCTTGGAGCGTATCCGCCAGGCTGATGAGACACAGGAGCGTCTCGAGACTGTGATAGCCATCCTCGTTGCGGGAGAGGACCCGGAGGAACAGGTTCACCTTGGCCGGAGCAGCCAGAGTAACTGAGGGATTCACGGCCGAGCCTCACGAAGGCCCTGCAACCCACCGGGGATTCTCGTCAGGGACCAGAGCCCGAGCAGGGTGATGGGAATGAACGAAGTGAGGTGAAAGGCGATGGCGTAGGAGAACGCCACGTCGCTGGGGACTCCAAAGAGCTTGAGGACCGCCACAATCACAGCCTCAAACGGTCCGAAGAAACCGGGTGTAGAGGGGACGGAGATCCCCAGAACCACCAGTCCCTGCAACAGCAACGCTCCGGAGAAGCTCACCGGTATACCGAACGAAGCGAACCCTACATAAAACGCCAGCGCATTGACGAGCCAGAGCACCAATGACCAGAAGACCACCAGGATCAGACGAGCCGGCGTGCGCAAAACTACCAGTCCTTGTCGCACCCCCTCGATCAGGCTGACTATCCGATCTGCCAGTCGGGGCCAGGGGAGCAGGCGTCGCACCATCCGCTCGGCTGCAAGCGGAGCCGCCAGGACCAGAATGGCTGAGAGTAAGGCGAGCACTCCGATGAGACTGCCGGTCTGGGCCATCCGTGCGACCGACACGCTAGCAACACTCACCGACGACGGGAGGCTAGGGCTCAGGAGGGCGAGCGAGAGCAGGCCCACAACCGTGAGAGCATCGAAGATCCGTTCGACAGCGATGGATGAGAACACGGTGGTGAACCGGATCCTCGCCAGTCTCGAAGCCGCGAACGAGCGCACCAGCTCTCCGGCTCGGAGCGGCAGGACGTTGTTGGCCATGAACCCCACCGCTATCGCGTGCCACAGCGGGCCCGGTGGGTAGCTCCGCCCCTTCTCGTCTCGAAGGAGCAAGCGCCAGCGTAGGAGTCGCAAGGGGAAGGTGACCGTGGCCAGGAAGACGGCAACCACGAGCGGCAAGGGCTTCGCTTCGGCGACATGGCCGAGAACGTCTCGGAGGCTGACCCCTCGCAGCGCCCAGTACAGCAGGCCGAGGGAGATGCCTACCCCGAGCAGCGCGTGAAGTACCCGGCGGCGCGGCGCCGGGGGGTAGCTGTCAGGACTCGACAAGAGCCAGCGGAACTAGGTCGAGTAGCTCCTGGAGCAGTGGTTGAATCGATGCGAGACTGGCGTCGCGATTGAGCTCGGCGGCAAGCTGTTGACGAACCGCGTTGGCTCGTTCGAGCGCTGCCTGCCCGCTATAGCACAGCGCCGCAATTGCAACCGGCTGATCCTCCTCGGCCGGTTGCGCAGCCCCGCTTCCAATCAACGCCGAGAAACCGGCAGTGGTCGGCGCCCGATCCCTGATCAGGCGTTCGTAGGTCGTGAAGCTGGCTTCCAGTCCGCCCGAGCTGGACTGCTCCACCGCGATCACCGGCTCGGCTGGGGCCAAGCTCTCGATGGGCACGACATCGGAGTCCACATCATAGCCCAGAGACTCGATTGGCACGACCTCCTCAGACAATTCCGCTTCGGCCCGCAGCCCATCCAGCCGGTGAGCGACGTCCAGGAGCCGGCGGGAGATAAGCATTCGATCATCGCTCTCGACCACGGCCCGGAGCAGCTGTCCAGCTTCTCGCAAACGGCTTACCAAGTCCGCAACTCCGCGGCTGGCCACGCCGGCGCCCAACGCCTCCTGGGCCGACCGCGCGAAGATTCCAAGTGCGCCGGACACCGGATCGGAGCTGGCTGCCGACGCCGTGCGCAAGGTGCCGAGCAATCGATACAACCGCAGGTCGCGCTCGGTCGAGGAACTCGCTGCAGCTATCAAGTCGGCGCTCTGGCACAGGTGCTCTCCTTGACTGACCAGCTCCAGCGGACCCAACGGCTCAGGCGGGGTGAACTGCGGCTGTGACACGGGCTGGGTGAGTGGCTGGCTGTCCCCCTCGAAGTACAAGGATTCGATCGGCACCACATCGCGCTCCACGGCAAACGCGCGGAGCAGAAGCTCGGTGAAGCGACGGGCCTCCTCGGCTTCAGGATCCGGCCGGCCCCGATCGGCCACGTCACGGGATATCCGGGTGAGCGCCTGCGCGGCGGCGTTCATGACCTCATCTACTCCCGGCGGGGGCGCGAACAGCCGGGTCAGATCTCCAACTGCGAGCTCGATGCCGTCGAGGATATCGGGCAGTGGAGCCAGCTCGCCGAGCTCCGCCAAGCCGCGGAGCGACTGCATCCGCCGGATCACGTTATAGAGCGGCTCCCGGTCTGCCGGAGAAGCTCGGAGGGTCCGGGCCGACCGGTCGAGGGCACTGGCTATGAGTGCGCCTTCCCGGGCGACAAACGCCCGAACGCCGGTATTCAGCTCCTGCTGTCCGGGCTCGGGTGGCCGTGTCGGTTGGTCGACCGACGGTGCGCCCAGGAGGTTTTCGAGATTCCGACCCAGCCGGCTGGCTCGAGCAGTATCTGCTTCGTTCCATTCCCGCACCCGACGCACCAGGAGCCGAAACTCCTCGACGGCTTGGGCGAGCTGTTCCCGGGTAGCTGGATCCCACGCCGGTAGACGGTCACGATAGGCTCGAGCGAGCGTTTCCAAAGCGGCGGCGGCTTTGGCAATGGCAGCCTGACCTGCCATCAGGGCCGAACCGCGAAGGACTCGAGCCATGCGCAGAAACTCATCGCCGGGGGGTGGTGCCTCGCCGGCGATCAAAGTCTCCAAACGGTCCAAGCACTCACCGGCCTCGAGCGCAAAGAAGTCAGCAGTTCCGAGCGGGTTGGTCATGCGAGCAAAGTATCGGCTGATAGCCACCGCATCAACTTCGGATGAGAAACGGCTCCCAGCTCTCCCCCATCGCCTCCCGCATCTCCAGCACCGCCTGTCGAATACCAACCATGACGGCGCGACTCACCACGCTGTGCCCGATATTGAGTTCCTCGATCTGGGGAATGGCTGCGACCGGCGCCACGTTGGCGTAGGTGAGGCCATGACCGGCATGGACAAAGAGTCCCAAGCTCGCGGCATAGGCGGCCGCATGCCGCAGCTCCTCGAGAGCCGCATCGGTGCGGCGCCAGGAATGAGCATAGCGACCGGTATGCAGCTCTACAGCGGGGACACCCAGCTCCTTGGCGGCTTCCAGCGCTCTGATGTCGGGATCGATGAAGAGGCTGATCCGGATGCCCGCCTGATCCAACCGGTGAATGGTGTCCTCCAGGCGGGGATTTGGGTGCCTGAGGTCAAGTCCTCCTTCGGTCGTGATCTCCTCACGTCGCTCCGGCACCAGCGTGGCCTGATAGGGACGGAGGCGGCAGGCGAGCTGAACCACTTCGGGACTGGTGGCCAATTCCAGGTTGAACACCCGCGCCGCCTGCATGAGGCGCTCCACATCGTGATCCTGGATGTGGCGGCGGTCTTCTCTGAGATGCGCGGTGATGCCATCGGCGCCGGACTCCTGGCAGGCTCGCGCCGCGACGACCGGATCCGGTTCGTCGGTTTTCCGCGCCTCGCGCAGTGTAGCCACATGATCGATGTTGATATAAAGCCGTGTCGGCCTCATTGCTCGCCACTCCGCTGCCGGTTAAGTTCGCTGGCTAACACTCGACAGGTGAGAAACTTGTGACCAAGCAACGATGGTGCTGGACCGTGTTTCTCCTGGCTGCGTGCGGTGGCGGCACGCCACCAGTTCAACCCTCGACATCAGCCTCCGCAGCCGTCCGAGGGTTCATGCAAGCAGTGGCGGACAGCAATTTGGATAAGATGGCCAGCTTATGGGGGACTGCCAACGGGCCGGCTTCCCGGACTCGTCAGCCCGCCGATTACGAGCGCCGAATAGCCGTCATGCGCGCCTATCTGCGCAACGACTCGTTTCGTCTGACCTCCGATGTGCCTGAATCGGCTGACCGCAGGACGGTGCAGGTAGAGATCAAACGGCAAACCTGCACCTGGAGTGTGCCGTTCGTTGCCATCAAGGCTGGCGATGGTTCCTGGCTGGTCAATCAGGTCGACCTCACAGCCGCTGGAAATCCCGCGCGTCCTTGTCTCGAAGGAGCCGGTGGAGACAGCCTTCCCCAGCAGTAATGCGGGAACTTTTCGCCCGTCGCATTGTTATGTTCTAGTCAGTCAGCTCGAGCAGGATGCCGGCGGTCGATTTGGGATGGATGAACGCTATTCGCCGCCCGGCGGCACCGGCACGAGGGATCTCGTCAACCAGGCGATATCCCGCTTCCCGGCACGCCTGGATGGCTGCGTCCAGATCGGGGACGCGGTAGCAGATGTGATGGATGCCGGGGCCGCGTTTGGCCAGGAATTTGCCAACCGGACTGTCTTCGTCATGGGGAGCCATCAGCTCCACTTCGGCTTCCCCGAACGGGAGCGCAAGGATGGTCGTTCCATCCACTATTTCCGGTGGATGCGGCACTATTCCGAGTACATCTCGGTAAAACGCGAGCGCCACTTCGAGGTCGGCTACCGCAATGCCGACATGGGCTATACGGGGGCGGTCAGGCACCAGTCCCTCCGAAAAATTGGTGGGCCTGCGCCTAAGGCAGGCCAACAAGATCACAGGAGAATAACCAGATGGGCGCAACCAATCCCCCGGCCGTGCACGTAAGCGACGCCTCTTTCGCCGCCGAGATCGAGCAGGCCGATGGGCTTGTCCTCGTGGATTTCTGGGCCTCGTGGTGTGGCCCCTGTCAAATCGTCGCGCCCATCCTGGAGCAGCTTGCGGGTGAGTATGCCGGCAAGGCCAAGGTGGCAAAGGTCGATGTCGATGCCAATCAGCGGACGGCCATGCGGTTCAATGTCCGCTCGATTCCCAGCATTCTGTTCTTCAAGAATGGGCAGCACGTGGACACCGTCATCGGTGCCGTCCCCAAGGCTACGTTGGAGGGCAAGATCAAGCAGCATCTTAGTTAGGAGGGGAAGGACGGGAAGGACGGGTGGGACGGGAAGGACAGCGTAGTGAAACCACCTTCCCGTCTATCCCGTCTTTCTCGTCCTTCGAACCTATGAACCCTGGTACCCTCTACGTCGTCGCGACGCCTCTGGGGAATCTCGGTGACCTGTCGGCCCGGTCAGCCGAGGTGCTGCGGACGGTGCCGGTCGTTGCCGCCGAAGATACCAGGAGAACCAGAGGCCTCCTCAGCCATCTGGGCACCGCCCCCACGCTGCTGAGCTTCCACGCTCATTCATCCGATCACCGAACCGAAACACTGATCGACATCCTGCTCTCCGGGCGGGATATGGCCCTCGTTTCGGACGCGGGGACACCCGCCGTGAGCGATCCCGGGGCGAATCTGGTCGGCATGGCTCGCGCAGCGGGAATACCCGTCGTACCTATTCCCGGACCCACCGCCGTGGCCGCGGCTCTGTCTGCTTCCGGCTTGAGCGCCGATCGTTATCTGTTTCTTGGCTTCGTTCCTCGAAAGGGCCGGGAGCGAGCCCGCTTGCTCAACCGCGCTGCAACCGAGGAGTGGAGCGTGGTGTTCTACGAAGCACCACCGAGGCTGGTCGCACTCCTGGAAGACCTCATCCCCCTCACGGGCCCCGATCGAGCGGTGGTGGTTGCGCGCGAGCTCACCAAAATGCACGAAGAGATCCGCAGCGGGACATTAGGCGAGCTGGTGGACTATTACACTGCGGCACCTGCGAGGGGGGAGCTGACTATCGTGCTGCAAGGCACCGGCAGGCCGAGCCCGCCACTCGATCGCACTGAAGATGCGGTGGAGCAGGCGACCTCGTTGTTGGCCCACGGTCTCAGCCGCCGCGAGGTCGTGCGGCGGCTGACCGAGTCCATGGGGCTGCCCCGCAACGAAGCCTACAAGCTCGTCATGGAGCTGCCGTGATCGCCCGATTGCTGCCCGTGCTGCTGCTCGGCTCGAGTGTCTTCGCTCCGAGCGGTCCGCCCCCAGTTATGACCATAGGGCGGCTCCACTATGACGGTGGGGGCGACTGGTATGCCAATCCTTCCAGCCTGCCGAACCTGCTCAGCGCGGTACGGGCGCGGACCACGCTCCGTGTAGACAGCGAGGAGAAGGTCGTCACCCTGAGGGAGGATGAGCTCTGGAACATTCCCTACCTCTATATGACGGGGCACGGGAATGTCCGATGGAGTGCCCGGGACCTTCAGGTACTGCGCCGATATCTGGAGCAGGGAGGATTTCTCCATGCCGACGACAATTACGGCATGGACGCTTCCCTTCGCCGCGAAGTGGGACGGCTCTTCCCCGATCACCCACTGGTCGAAGTGCCTCTGGATCATCCGATATATCACCTGATCTACGAGTTCCCCAAGGGTATTCCCAAGATCCATGCACACGACGGTAAGCCGGCTCAGGGATTCGGTATTTTCCTGAATGGCCGCCTGGCTCTGTACTACTCATATCAATCCGACCTGGGCGATGGCTGGGAGGATCCGGAAGTGCATGACGATCCTCCTGCCAGACGAGAGGCAGCCCTGCGAATGGGAGTGAATCTGTTCGCCTACGCCGTGGGATACGGCGGATGAGCGCGCTGGCGACACGACGGGCGCTGAAGCGATTGGCCCGGCCCCTCCGAAACCGAAGCTGGCTGGCCTGGGCTGCCATGTCGTTGGGAACAGTCGGGCTTCTGCTTGGCGGAGCCGCGTGGATCTACCGACTCGGGTGGTACACCGTGCCTTACTGGGTACTCGCGGCGTGGGGGCTGGCTCTGCTTGGAATTGCCGCCGGCTGTTACCTGGGCTGGAGGAGTTACCAGGGGCTCACCGCACCTCGCCTGGCCCGGAATTTGGAGGAACTCGGCGCTTGGCGCCGGGGCACTCTCACTGCCCTCTTGGACCGTTCGGCGCCAGGAACCAGCGGCGCCTTGCTCGAGTTGGCGGATCGAGCGAACGCCCAGGATATCGAGGCGAGGGGTCCCACCGCCATCGAGCCGATCGCTCGCCCGATCCGGGCGCTTGCGGCAGCCAGCGCCATGTGCTTACTGGCCGGCATCCTTGCATTCACATCGGCGGGACCCATCCAGGGCACCGCTTCGGCCCTGTGGCATCCCCGGCGTGCCTGGGAAGCCACCGTCGCACCGGTCCGGCTGCGGGCCGCGCGCGAACTGGTCGATCGAGGAGATCCAGTCGAGCTCCACGTCGAAGCGGTCGGTCGCAGGCATGCCACTCTCTGGCTTCGGTCTCCCGGCGAGGCCTGGAAGGCGGTGGGCGTTCGCCTCGACTCTGCCGGCAGGACCACGATTACCACCCCGCCATTGTCGAGTGATCTTTTTGCCCGGCTCACCAGTGGCAGCCGCTCCTCAGATACGGTGTCGGTTCGGGTCCGCTTGCCGGTGTTTCTCGGCGCGCTCAGCGTGACCGCCAAATATCCTTCATACCTCGGTCTCGAGAGCGAGCCGGTTCCCACCGGCGGGGACACCCTGATCCTGCCCGCGGGTACCCGGCTGGAGACCCGTGGTGAAGTCACTGCGCCGCTCGCCAGTGCAGCCTGGATCCATGGTGAAGCCAGTGAGACACTCACGGTGGCGGCCACCCGTTTCGAAGGAACCTTCACTCCGAGACGGTCGGGGGAGTACCGTCTCGCGCTGGTGACCAACACGCGCGCTCCGATTGCGGGTGACTCGGTGAGCTTGCCGATTCGCCTGGTGATCGACAGCGCTCCCTCGGTGGACATTCCGGTACCCGGCGC
>JAICPP010000345.1 GCA_025929805.1 Gemmatimonadales bacterium
CGCTGTCGCCCTGGAGATTGCACAAGGCCGGCCCGCACGCGAGCGCAGAGAAACGGGGGGCTGCCGAGCGGAGAGCGCTGTACCTTGCGGCGACTTTCTTCCTGCTGGCCTCCTGCATCGCCTACGAGGCCGTAGGCGCGCTTCTGTCCCGCGAAGGACCAGAGAACGCGACCGTGGGTCTTGTGCTCGCGGTAGTCTCACTGATGGTGATGCCGGTTCTGGCCTACGGCAAGCAACGCACCGGGCGCGAGCTCGGGAGCGAGGCGCTGCGGGCCGACGCCGTGGAAACGTGGGTGTGCTCCTACCTCTCACTCGCTCTGCTGGCCGGAGTCGCCCTTAGTACGCCTAACAAAACTCCTCTAAACGTCGGCTAATTTGCGCCAATTTTGCCTATACTCTACCCTCGGAACGATGCTTGGCCTTGAGTTGTAGAGCTCAGCTGACCTAGAACGCGAGCGAGGGAACAAGGGAGCGGAAGATGACATCATCTGAAGACGTATCGGCGCAAGTAGAAGTGGCACGGCAACAAAGCAAAGCCGTCTGGGATGCTATGGCGCCCGGTTGGCACGCGCGGCGGGAAGAGGTGTGGAACACCACTCGCCAAGTCAGCGAGTGGATGATCTGAAAGCTCGATCCTCAGCCGGGAGACACCATGCTAGAGCTGGCTGCTGGTCTTGCGGACACCGGGTTCATGGCGGCACGCCTAGTGGGTGAGACGGGGCGTGTGATTATTACGGATTTCGCCCCTGAGATGGTCGCAGCGGCTCATCGGCGGGCAGAAGAGTTGGGCGTGGGAAACGCAGAGTTTCGGGTGCTGGATGCCGAACGGATGGATCTCGAAACAGACAGCGTGGACGGCGTACTCTGCCGATGGGCCTACATGCTGATGATCGATCCCGCCGCCGCTTTCGCGGAGACCCGCCGCGTGTTGCGGCCAGGAGGTAGGCTAGCGTTCTCTGTCTGGGCAACCCCTGAGCGTAACCTGTGGGCGTCGCTGGTGGGCAGGGCCCTGGTAACACAGGAACATATTCCGCCGCCAGACCCCGAGGCACCTGGCATCTTCGCCATGGCTGATCCTGGGCGCATCCGGGAGCTCGTCCTGGGAGCCGGCTTCGGCGAGCCTGAGATCGAGGAGGTCGCCTTACACTGGGCCTTTACTGACCAGGATGACTACTGGCGCTTCCTTACCGAGGTAGCGGGGGCCATCTCAACTGTCTTGCGGGCTCTTCCTCCCGAAACACAGGTTATGGTTCGCGAGCAGGTGTACGAGGAGGCTGAGCCGTTCCGTTCGGGTGCAGGTTACGACTTCCCGGCTGTGTGCCTGAATGCCGTAGCTCATTGATCTCCAACTAGCGGGGTATTCGCGCACCGCTACCTACAGACGGCTCGTTTCAAGCTGCCTGTGGGTACTGGACTATTATTGATCGGTAGGTTACCTTCCGCAATGGGACCCTGTCTCTAGGCGCGCCCAAAACCACTTCTTTTGGTACGACGGAGATATGACCAAGAAGATTATGACCGACGAATTGTGGGCAGTTATCGAACTGTCCGCTCGCCGCTCGTAGCGCACCGCCAGCCTGCGATAGCGAGCCAGCCAAGCCAGCGTGCGCTCCACCACCCACCGATGCCGTCCCAGCCGCTCGCTGCTCTCTTTGCCCTTCCTCGCTATGCGGCTCTTGATGCCCC
>JAICPP010000184.1 GCA_025929805.1 Gemmatimonadales bacterium
CGGCGCTCACTGCACCGGTATCGAGGCGGTTTTCCGGATCCGGGAGTTGGCGGCACTGGGCCGCAAGCGGGCGGTGGTGGGAGCGGTGGGAGCGTCCTTTGATGCCGGTAAGGGGATCGATCCCTTGAGCCTGGCACAATAGGACGCCGCCGGCTACTGCTCAATTACCGCTGTACCGCTTACCGCTTCTTACGGTGTGGCCGCTACTGCGGCCGCCGCATCCAGCAAACCTTCCCCGGTCGCATTCGCAGTCCAGCAGATCTGCTCCGGCGTCGTGCCGCCCGGAACCAGGATCACCGACCGGCAGCCAGCCCCGAACGGAATGGCTTCGTCCTCGAGAATGGACTCGGCCTGGGCCTGGGTGAGGGTCGGCTCCTTCTGCAGCATCAACGCAACCGTACCGGTCACGTGGGGCGAGGCCATCGAGGTTCCACCCAGGAAGAAGAAGCTGGGCTTGCCCCGCTGGAGCTGGAAGGGACCCACCACCCAGGAGCCGGGCGCCGCCACATCGAGGTCTTGGCCGGCCAGCTCCCGAGCGGAGAAGTCGGTGATGTAGAGGTCAGCCGCGCTGGTTGGTTCTGGTACGTCACACAACAACCACCAGTTGAACGGATTGAAGGCTGGATTATTCGGGTCCTCCGAGCAGCGCCTCCACTCGCCCACCCAGCCGCTCGCGGCCGCCGAGATCACCGGTGCATACCTGCCTGGAAAGCTCATGCCCGCTTCGCCGCTGTTGCCGGCCGCAAACACCAGCAGCACACCCTGCGCGAGGGCGAAGTCGACCGCTGCCTTGGTCAGCGGGTCCTCCGACCCGCCCCAGCTGTTGTTCACCACCAGCGGCTGTCCCGCCAATGGACCCCGCTTAAGCTCCGCAAAATAGAGCAGCCCCGCGGCCGCCACCGAGCTGAAGAAGGGGCAGCTGATGATTGCGTTCGCGCTGCCGGCAGTATGCAAGCGGACCGGAATGATGGTCGCCTGGGGTGCGGTCCCCTGGATTCTGAGGGCACCCGCCTGGAATCCCAGAATAGTGCTGGTGACATGGGTGCCGTGCGAACAGACGTCGTGCTGCCACTGGTCGCCGTCCTGGATGTTGACCGCTCCCCGATCCGCCGCGCCGCCGCCCACGATAGTCCGGGCGAATTGAGTGGCGATCCGCTCCTGGGGGAAGTACTGCCGCCAAGTGAAGAGGAGCCCGGTATCGAGAATGCCCACGTAGACGCCCTGGCCGGTTTGGGAGACGGCCCGGGCGCTCGATAGGGGTGCCACCGTCACGTTGATCGCGTCCTGATCCCAGCTGCTGAAGCCGGCGGTAAAGTCGGCCACCGGTACCAGGTCGGTGGGCGGCGGGATCTGGATTACGGCGTCGAATTTGGCTGCCTTGACGAAGGGCAGCGCCCGAATGGCAGCCAGGCGATCTCCCTTGGCCGCCATGGTGAGTCCGTTGATCTCCCGGAAGACCCGCTTCACCTTGCCGATGGTGTTCAGGCGATCGAGCTGGCTCTGGGTAATCCGGGACTTGAGGACGACATTGATGCCGCGCATCGCGGTACTCGACGCTGCAAGGGAAGGCTCCGAGGGCCCGGCAGGGTCGTTGGTCTCCTCAGCGCAGGCCGCGAGCGCGAGCAGCCCGGCGAGGGTGAGCAGGGGGAAGCGAAGTTTCATGAGAGCTCTCCATATCGATCGGATTGGAGCAGGCACTGCAGGCTCAATACAACCGGTCGCTTATCCTACTTTTCACCGCTGGGGAAAGCAATAAAGAGGAAAAGGCGTCATCTGTTGTTCCAGCACGGAACAAGTCGGGAGATAGACCCATTACGGCCAAGGGAGACGGAGGCATCATACCAGAGCTACTCCGGGCTACCGAACCAGCTAGAGGACTGTGATTCTGCGACGAACTAGGAGTTCTGGTTAGTTGACGATGGTGGGGAATCCCCATGGCCCGAAGGATCGCCACGCCGCGTGGGTCACGTCGGAACGCCTCCAGCAATGGCTCGGTAACGAAGTTGTATATCAGGAACGGGTCGTGGATGTCCACAGCTCGCTGGAGCCAACGAAAGGTCTCGACTGTATCGCCCATTCCAGCGATGAGTAGGGCAATATTGGCAGGGCTCACGTAGCCTCGCGATCGACGATTCAGCAGCTCCCGCAGCAGCGATCGGGCCTCTGCCCGGCGTCCAGCCTTGGCGTAGCCGAATCCGAGCATCGCCACCTCGTTCGATTGCCTCACCTTGGTATCGATTGCCTGCTCTAACAGGGGTATCGCTTCCGCACTTCGTCCTTCACTCAGATAGATCTGACCCAACCACAAGCTGGCCAGCCTGAACCCTGGGTCGAGACTCAGGACGGCCCGGAGCTGGGCCTTGGCCTCTTCACGACGTCCTATGCGGTAGAGGTCCTGTCCGACCGCGGCGTTGATCATGACGCTGAGGGGATCCAGCTCGCGGGCTCGCCGAATCTTCTCTACCGCCTCGACGCCGCGGCTCATGGCAAAGAGATAATCGCCAGTGTACCAGAGATACGTGTTGGCGTTGTTAGGGTCGAGAGCAATGGACTCGAGGAAACGTCGTTCCGCCGCGTCCCAATCCCACTCGTACATCGCGTTCACGTCGGCTAGGGTTGCCAGCGGCGCCGCCAACGTGCTGTCCAGGCTCAGCGCCCGGAGGGCCGCGGCCTTCGCTCGGGGGTAAGTCTGATCGGGCGGGAGGTCGCGCCAGAGCGGCAGCACGACGTAGACATCAGCCAAGCCCGAGTGGGCGAGCGCGAATCTCGGATCGAGCTGAATCGCTTGTTCCAACAAGTAGCGAGCCTGATTGAGTCCTTCTGCGGTCCGCTGGTGCCAGGCGTGCCGGCCCCTGAGATAAAGATCGTAGGCCGCAAGATTGCTGGTTGGACGCTCCGCCATGTGCTGTCGCTGCGCTGCGCCCATGGCAACGCCGAGCTCGTGGGCCACGCGAGCCGCCACGTTTGCCTGGACATGGAAGACATCGGTGAGCGGAGCGTCGAATGCCTGCTGCCAGCGAGTGGCCCCACTGGTTGCCTGCACCAACTCCGGACTGACCCGCACCCGGCTACGGTCTCCCTCCTGATTCCAGCGCACAGTCCCCGTGAGGAGGTAGTCGACCCCCAGCTCCCGTCCGATTTCCTGGGGAGACTTGGCCGTGTGCCGGTACTGGCTGGAGCTGGTGCGCGCAGTCACCTGGAGGCCGGGGATCCCGGCCAGTTTCCCCCGGACCTCGTCGGTGATGCCGTTAGCGAAGTACTCCTTGTCCGACCCACCAAGGTTGTCGAAGGGAAGCACCGCAACGCGCTTGACCTGCGATTCCGGGTCGACACTGGCGAAACGATCGCGGGGCCAGGCGAAGAGCACGCCGAGCCCGATCAACAGCCCGAGTGCGAGGGCGAGCAGACTGCGGACTCCAGAGCGGGTTTTGGATGCTGGACCGACAAGGGGAGTCGTCGCGTGCCCGGGCTCGTATAAAGCCCTGACGAAATCGGCAGTTGAGCGGAAGCGGTCAGCTGCGGCTCGAGAAAGAGCCCGGGTGACCACGGCATCGATCGCGGGAGAAACCTCACGGCTGCTCCGGACGTGGGGCGCTGGCGAGCTGAGTTTTTTCGCCAGCACGGATTGAGCGTTGGGTCCAGTGAAGGGCGGCTCACCTGTCAGCATCTCGTAAAGCACGCATCCCAGCGAGTACACGTCGGTGCGTTGATCCAGCTCCCGCTCCCCCGTTGCCTGCTCCGGGCTCATATAGTGGGGCGTCCCCAGACTCATGCCAGTTTCGGTGAGCCGCTCGCCTTTCCCGCTTACCTGCTTACCCGCTTCCTCGCCTCCCAGCGCCCTCGCAATTCCAAAATCCGCCACCAGCGCGTGGTTGCCGCTGAGCAGGATGTTCTCCGGCTTGATGTCGCGGTGAATGACGCCATGCTGGTGAGCGCAGCTTAGCGCGTCGGCGACCTCGCTCGTGATCTGGAGAGCATCGTCGAGCGGGAGCTGCTGCTCCCGGTCCAGCCGGCTCCGGAGCGTCTCGCCCTCGACGAAGGGCATGGTGAACCAGAGCTGCCCGCCCGCCTCGCCGGAGTCGTGCACGCCGAGTATGTGGGGATGCTGGAGGCGGGCGCAGAGCCGGATCTCGCGCAGGAAGCGGTCGGGACCGAGTACATGAGCCAACTCGGGACGGAGCACTTTGAGCGCGACCAAGCGGTCGTGCCGGAGATCGTGGGCCAGGTAGACCGTGGCCATGCCGCCGCGACCGAGCTCGCGCTCGATGCGGTAACGGTCGGCCAGCGCAGCTTGTAGACGAGTCAGAACTTCGGACAAGAAGTTTTCCGGGCCATACTTGGTCCTACGTTACATCAGGATGACTGGGTGGGCCAGAGTAAGGGCCATGCCGCCGGTTTGCCCACTTCCCCACCTGCCCTGAGGGCCGCATCATGGGGCATGCACAGATACCTCGTACGCCCGGGCCAGAAGGTCGATCTCGACGCCATCGATCCGGATGAGACCCGCTTCGCCCCTGGAGGAAAGGCCGAGACCAAAAAGCAAAATGGCACGATCCAGAGCAGACTGGCTGAACTGCAGGAGCTGCTCTATGCCGGCCACGAGCACAAGCTCCTCGTCATTCTCCAGGGAATGGACACCTCGGGCAAGGACGGCACCATCCGGCACGTCATGGGAGGATTCAACCCGGTGGGAACCCGGGTGGTCTCCTTCAAGAAGCCGACCTCGGATGAGCTGGACCACGATTACCTCTGGCGGGTGCATCGCCAGGTTCCCGGCAAGGGAGAAGTGGCGGTGTTCAACCGGAGCCACTACGAAGACGTCCTGATCGTGAGGGTCCGTGAGCTGGTGCCCAAGGCTATCTGGCGAAAGCGGTACGAGCAGATCAACGCCTTCGAGAAGATGCTGGCTGACGAAGGAACCGTGATCCTGAAGTTTTTCTTGCACATCAGCAAGGAAGAGCAGCGGGCCCGCCTGGAGGCCCGGGTGGCAAACCCTACCAAGCGGTGGAAGTTCAAGCACGGCGATCTCGAGGAACGCGAGCTGTGGGAGGACTACGGGAAGGCCTACGAGGACGCCCTGGAAAAGACCTCGACCGAGTGGGCGCCGTGGTACATCGTGCCCGCCAATCAGAAGTGGTATCGCGATTTCGTGGTGGGCTCAGTCCTGACCGACAGGCTGGATGGTCTGCACATGAAGTATCCGGAACCGGATCTCTCGGCGGTGGTGGTCAAGTAAGGTGTGAGCCATGGGGTTGACGTTCGGGTATCCCGGCCTGAGGCTTGAGCCGAAACACCCGGGCCGGCACATGGGGGCCGGACTGATACTCAGACAATCCTGAGGGAACTCTACTATGGCATCAGTCCTCATCACCGGGACCAGTTCTGGCATTGGGATGTTCACCGCACTCGCCTTCGCCAGAGCCGGATACTCAGTCCACGCCACGATGCGCAATCCAGGCCGCGGCTCCGAGCTGCGTCGGACGATTGAGAAGGAGAGACTTCCCGTAACAGTCTCGGCGCTGGATGTGGATTCGGATTCATCGGTGAGGGAGGCCGTCGACCGTATCCTGCGCGAGTCAGGGCCCATCGATGTGCTGGTGAACAATGCCGGCATAGCGCCCACGGGGTCGGTGGAGGAGACCCCCCTCACGATATTCCGCTCGGCCATGGAGACCAACTATTTCGGCGTCATCCGTTGCATCCAGGCTGTGCTGCCCGCCATGCGTGAGCGCCGAAGCGGATGCATCATCAATATCTCGTCAATCGCAGGACAGGTTGCGGCTGCACCGCTCACCCCGTATCTGGCCACGAAGTTTGCGCTGGAGGGTTTCAGCGAGGCACTGGCTCAGGAGGTGAAACCCTTCAATATCCGGGTTGCCTTGGTCCAGCCCGGCATCATCGACACGCCTGCGGCGAGGGACATTGCCGAGGTGCAGAGCCGTTCGGTGTATCCGCAGCAACCTCGGGTTTCCGCGTTGTTCGCCGGCTCGCTTCAAACTCCAAGACCACCTTCACTCGTGGCGGAGAAGGTGCTCGACATCGCCCAAAGCGGCACCTGGCAGCTCCGGCATCCGGTCGGCCCAGACTCGGCTCCCTTCATCGAGTACCGCAAAGGCATGAGCGATGAGGACTGGGTCGATTGGGGGGCCCTGGACGACGATGCCTGGTATGAGCGGGTCAAGACCGATTTCGGTTTGGACGCGCGACCCTGGTCCCGAACTGCGGAGATGCCGGCCATTTCCCCGAAATGACCGATGTCTTTACACTCACCTGAGGTTACTGGAACCGTGCCGCCACCACGGTCACGTTGTCGCTGCCTCCCCCCTCGAGCGCCGCCCCGACGAGCGCTGAAGCCGCTTCGCTGGCCGATGTGGTGGTGCCGAGCAGCTCGGCGATCTGGTCATCGGGC
>JAICPP010000091.1 GCA_025929805.1 Gemmatimonadales bacterium
CTATAGCGAGCCCGGGCACGGAACCACGTTCAAGATCTATCTGCCGTTGCGAAGCGGGGAGGTGGGTAAGGAACAGAAAGAAAGCGACCCACAGCTCTCCGGCCAGGGTGAGTGTATCCTGCTGGTAGAGGATGAAGCCCTGGTCCGCCACATGATGAAGCGGTCGCTGGAAGCCGCTGGCTACCGAGTCATCGAAGCAGAACATGCGGCTCAGGCGCTCGAGCATTTCGTGCACGCTGCCGAGCCGATCAGTCTAGTTCTGACGGATGTTGTAATGCCGGGCGGGAGCGGGCTGGAGCTGGCGAATCGGATCGCCGAGCTGAAGCCGGGTACGCCGGTGCTGTTTACGTCCGGCTACACCGAGGGAGACATTCAGCGAAAGGGGCTGCTTACGCCGGAGGCGGCGTTCATTCAGAAGCCGGTCACGCCCGACGCGCTCGTTGGCGCAGTGCACCGGCTACTCGCCTCCGTTACTCCTCCGGGATCGGGGCGCGGCGTTGTTGTTTCGTAGCGCCTCGCCGGCGTTTGGCTTCCAGCCGCGCCGCCTTTGTCGCCCGGCTCGGCCTGGTAGGCTTCCGTTTCTTCCTCACCAAGAGCGCAGCGGCAAGCACCGATCGCAGTCGCTCCGTGACCTCTTCCCGGTTCCGCAGCTGACTGCGTGACCCGCCGGACACCAGCCGGAGGCGGCCGCTCGAATCGAGCCGCGTCCCCAGCCTTTCCAATAACAACGCGCGCTGCTCGGGTAAAACGCTGGGAGATCCGGCGACATCCCACCACACCTCGACCCGGGTGGAGGACGTATTGACGTGCTGGCCACCGGGACCGCCGGAGCGCGAGGCGCGGTATTCGAGCTCGGAGAACGGAATCCGGAGTCGAGGACTGACTACCAGATCGTTGCTACCGGCCATGTCCGAATACCATCTCCCGACCGACTTACTACGTGCCCGACGTGTCTTTGGGTTGTATTTCAGGGCGCGGCCCACGCTCCGTTCGTACCGCGCTCCAGTCTCGTACTCCGGGCAGGCCCTTGACCGTTCCTTCCGCGCGACCGTCGCTCACTCGGCCGCTGAAGCGGAGCTCCCGCGGCCTACCGGCCACTGAGTCGCTCAGCACGAATTTGAGCCGGTCACCGACCACTGACAGCTCCTCGATGCCGATCTTGCGCTCACCCACCGAGGCCGTACCCGAGAGATGCTGGTACCGCTGCTCGACCTGGAGATTGTAGCTCGTCTCGGCCTCGTTCTCTGGGGCTTCCTTTCCCTTCAACGTCACCTTCCACGTGCCTGCAACGTCCGCCGGTATGACCCAGAAATACGCGTAGTTGAAGAACTGCGAGGCCGGATTCGCCTTGAGCACGCTGTCAGCCTTCCAGTCGCCCATGTCGAATGAGTTGGAGACGATACGGGTCCCCGGGCGCAGCTCCCGGAACAGCTTGGGTCGAAGCCGCTCATTGAGGGCAGGGAGGAGATACAGGGTCACTACGGTAGCGTCCTTGAGGTCCATCTCGAAGAGGTCGCCTTCATGGAACCTGATCCGCTTGCGTACCCCGGCGGTATCGGCGTTCCGCTTACTCTCTGCGATTCTCACCGGATCGATGTCCACGCATACACCGCGCGCAGCACCGTACTGCTTGATGGCTGCGATGACGATCCTGCCGTCCCCGCAGCCGAGGTCGTACACCACGTCCTCGCTGCTGACCTGCGCCACCCGAAGCATGGCGCGAACCATCGCGGCTTCGGTAGGGACGAAATGCACATCCGGTGCCCGCCGGGGCGCGGCGGGAGCGGCAGGGGCCTGCTGACTTACGAGAGTAGATGGTACGGCTATAGCGAGCAGGTACCCAAGGTATGCTCGCCTGCCGAAGTCGATCATGGGGTACCTCGGGAGACCAGGGGTTGAGCTGCCGGAGGATTGTTTCGGGACCGGGCCAGCGCGAGTACCGGGATGCCGGCAAGCATGACGCCCAGTCCCAGCAGCGCGCCTCGTCCGGCATAGGCCACGCTGGCGTGCAGCATGTAGCCGGCAACGATGCAGAACAGCAGCGGAGTCAGAGGATATAACGGCACCCTAAAGGGCCGGACCGTGTTGGGCTCGCGGCGCCGAAGCACCATCAGCGCGGCCCCAGTGCTGAGAAGGATGATCCAGAAGACGGGCGCGGTGTAAGCCACCATCGCCTCGAACCCACTTCGGGTGAGCGCGCCGAAGCCGACCAGCCCCAGCGCAATTACACCCTGAAAGACAAAGGCTGCCTTGGGTGTGGCCTGCCGCTCGTGCCACCCACTCAGGAAACGAAACACCGATACATCCCGCCCCAGTGCGTAGTTGCTGCGTGCGCCGGTGATCATGGTGGCGTTGGCCGATGAGAGAGCGGCGACGATCACACCCAGGCTCACGATCACCGCGCCCCACCCACCGATCGTTTTCCGCATTACGTCGGCCGCCACCGCGGTGGATTGCGCGATACCTCCGAGTCCCAGTGCGAGGAGATAGGCGGCGTTCGTGAGCAGGTAGAGCAGAGTAATGACCGCGAGTCCCCAGCCCAGCGTTCGAACCACGCCCCTTCGGCCATCGTGGAATTCAGCCGAGAGGTACGCCGCCTCGCTCCAGCCCCCGAACGTGAGCAGCACGAAGATGAAGGCCAGCGAGAAGCCCGAGGTGGCGGTGTGCGGCGTAGCAGCCTGGGAGGTGGGCGCCGCGCTGGATGAGAGCACCGAGACGATGCCCGCGGTAATGATGGCCAAGAGCGCGAGGATTTCCAACGTGGTCAGGGCGTACTGCATTCGAGTTCCCTGCCGCAGCCCCGCCACATTGAGACCGGTGAGCAGTACTACCACCATGGCCGCAATTCCGGCGGAGGCCCATGCTGGTGGATCGGCACCCCACCCGACGCTCCCGGCATAGTCGCCGACCAGGAATGCGAGAATCGCGATGGAGCCGGTCTGGATGACGGTGAGGCGGGACCAGGCGCACAGAAAGCCGGCGCGCGACCCGAACGCTCGGCCGAGGAAATGATATTCTCCCCCCGCGCTGGGATAGGCGGCTGCCAGCTCGGCGTAGCAGAGGGCGCCGATCAGCGAGACTACCCCGCCGATCACCCAGAGCAGGAGAAAGGTGCCCGCGCTGGAGCTGCCGGCGGCGACCAGCTGCGGGGCACGAAAGATCCCGGCTCCCAGTACCAACCCTACGATCAGAACCACACCGTCGAGCGTGCTCAGGACGGGCCTCGGGGCGCCCGTCGTGCCGGGACGCTCCGACGGAAGCGCGCTACTGCGTTCCACTCTGGCCACCGGTCCTCCCATTATACGGTTGCCGTCGTCCGCTCCCGGTAATGCGATGGATCAAGTGCGGTCGCGTACGGTGTTGATCTATGAACTTCGTTGCTGTGACCCGGGGCACAAGGAGTCGAACCGGTGGACCAGCGGACCGCTCCTCGCGACTCACGACTATACCATTACGTTTCTAATCATGGCTGAGCTTCAACACCTGCGGAACCATCTAGCCGGACTGGGTCGCGTTGTCCTCGGCTACTCCGGCGGCGTGGATTCGGCGTTGCTGGCTGTCGTTGGCGCGCAGACACTCGGGCCCGAACGGTTCCTCGCGGTCACCGGCCGGAGCGCCTCGTATCCCAGCGTACAGGCGGAGTCCGCGCTGGACATCGTGGAACACTTTCACATCCCGATCCGCCAAATCGACACCTACGAGCTGGACGATCCGCAGTATCTGAGTAACTCGATCGATCGCTGCTACTTCTGCAAGGCTGAGCTGTGGAGTCGACTCCATGAGATTGCCCGGGAAATCGGCTTCGACACCGTAATCGATGGAACCAATGCGGATGACCTTGGCGAGCATCGGCCTGGCCTTCGCGCCTCCCGCGAGCGCGAGGTCCGGTCGCCTCTCGCCGAGCTCGGCTGGACCAAGAATGACGTACGGGCCGCGGCACGGGCGCTGAGCCTGCCGGTCTGGAATGCCCCGGCAGCTCCCTGCTTGTCGAGCCGGGTCGCGTATGGTCTTATGATCACCCCCGCGCGGTTGCGGCAGGTGGAAGAGGGAGAGTCCTTCCTGCGTTCCATCGGGGTCCAGGGTGATCTTCGGGTCCGGCACCACGGCGGTCGTGCCCGAGTAGAGGTGACGCCCGATCAGATGGAACGGGTTCGATCCAAGTGGGATGTCGTAGAGGTGGCTTTCAGGGGTCTTGGCTTCGCCGCAGTCGAGCTGGATCCCAACGGCTATCGGCGGGGCGGACTGCTCGCGCTCGCATCGCAACGCCCGGGCTGATGCGGCTGTTTGCCGCCGTGCCCATTCCTCACCCAGCGCGTGAGCAGATCCTCGAGCTTCTGGGACAGTTGCGCAAGGGTGACTGGCCAGTGCGCTGGGTACATGACGAGGGGGTGCATATGACCCTCAAGTTCTTCGGAGAGGTTGCCCCCGAGCGCCTTGACGTCATCATCGAGGCGCTGCGCTATGCTGCCGAAGGTGCCGGTGCATTGGGCCTGAAGCTGGGGGGATTGGGAGCCTTCCCCAGCCGGAGCCGACCGCGAATTCTCTGGGTGGGCATCGAGGCTCCGCCTTCACTGGAGCTGCTGCAGGATCGAATCGAGCGTGGCTGTGAAGCCCTCGGATTCCCGCCCGAGGGCGCCCCGTTCCAGCCGCATGTCACTCTGGGCCGAGTTCGTGAAGGGCAGCGTATACCGACCCGGGGACTGGACAGTTACAGTGGGCGCTTCGAGCCGGTTCCGTTCGTTGCGCAGGAACTGGTGCTCTATGAAAGTGTGTTGACGACCGGAGGGCCGCGGTACGAGTCGCGTCTTACACTTGACCTGGGGAACTGATGGGGTGTCTGGCAGCGCCATTCAAGTTTGTCGGGTGTCTCGGGCTCCTTGCCCTGTTGGCCGTCGGGTGGTTGTACCGCGACCGGCTGACAGCAGAGGCGCGAAATCTTGTGGGTCGGATCGGTGGATCCGATGACGCGACGGCCACCGGCCGGCCCGGCTCCGAGTCGCTGGCACGCGCGCGAGCCAAGATCGATTCTCTCAATGGATGGAGGGCAGACTCGGTGGTGCTCAACGCCTCTGAGGTAGCATCCATGATCGGCGCGGGGTTGGACCCGGCGGTCCGGAGCCAGCTCGATTCACTGCGGGTGGAGCTGCTGGACGGGAGCATCGCCGTCAAGGCTCGACTCTCCACCGCCAGGTTGCCGCGTGAGCTGGTGGGCCCCCTCGCGGTTGCGCTCCGCCCAACCGAGCCGATCGAGGCCGCGGGCCCGCTGGCGGTAGTGGGCCCACGCCAAGCCGAGTGGGCCATCCGCTCATTCAGCATCCGCGGTGTGCCGCTACCCGGAGACGCTGTGCCCAAGCTCGTCTCGAAGGCTCTGGGCAAGTCGGACAAACGTACGGTTCCGGTCCGCATACCGCCGGGGATTCGGGAGATTCGGGTGCGACCCTCCGGAGTCACGCTTCTGGGAACCTCCGGCACATGAGTCATCGCATTCTCATCGTGGACGACGAGGCCGGCATCCGCCAGGCATTGAAGCAGGTACTCGAGTACGAGGACCTGGTGGTGCGCGTCGCGGCCTCGGGCGGAGAGGCGATCACGGTGTATCCGGAGTTCCGGCCCCATCTGGTCTTTCTGGACGTGAAGATGGCCGGACTCGACGGGCTGGAGACGCTGACCCGGATCCGGGACCTCGATCCCAAGGCGCAGGTCGTGATGATCTCGGGCCATGGGACGATCGCCACGGCCGTCGAAGCCACTCAGCGAGGTGCTTTCGATTTTCTCGAGAAGCCGCTGGACACCGATCGCCTGCTGGTGACGGTCCGAAATGCCCTCGCCCACGCCCACCTGATGGACGAGAACATCCGCCTCAAGGAAGCCTCCGAGAACCGCTTCACGATGGTGGGGGACAGCCCAGCGCTCAGGGCCGTGCGGGAGCGGATCGCCAAGGTGGGACCCACGTCCGCGCGGGTCCTCATCACCGGAGAAAACGGAACTGGTAAGGAGCTCGTCGCTCGGGCGCTGCACGATGCTTCACCCCGACGAGACCGCCCATTCGTCGAGGTCAACTGCGCCGCTATCCCGTCCGAGCTGATCGAGAGCGAGCTCTTCGGCCACATGAAGGGGTCCTTCACCGGTGCCTTTGCCGATCGGGCCGGGAAGTTCGAGCAGGCCGATGGAGGCACCCTGTTCCTGGATGAAGTGGGCGACATGTCACTCTCCGCCCAGGCAAAGCTGCTGCGGGTCCTTCAGGAGGGCGTGGTCACACGGATCGGCGGGTCGAAGTCGATCCAGGTAGATGTTCGCGTGTTAGCGGCCACCAACAAGGATCTCGACGCCGAGATCGGCGAAGGCAGGTTTCGGGAAGACCTGCTCTATCGCCTGAACGTGGTGCCGATCGAAGTCCCTCCCCTTCGGGACCGGAGGGAAGATATTCCGGCTTTGGTAGCGCACTTTGCGGAGCAGCTGGCGGCCAGCGCGGGAGTGCCGGGCAGGAAGTTCAGCGAAGACGCGGTCCGGCGTCTGCAGTCGCGGACATGGCCGGGAAACATCCGGGAGCTCCGCAACGCCGTCGAGCGGGCCTTGATTCTCGCCTCAGGCAAGATGGTCATGGCCGCCGATATCGATCACCTGCTGCCGGCAGGAGTTCCCGCCAACCTTCCTGACTCCACTGGCAGCCATACGTTCGAGACGTTCAAGCAGGAAGCGGAGAAGAATTTTCTGGTGCAACAGCTGCGGGAGCACGACTGGAACGTGTCGGAGACCGCGCGCGCCCTCAAGATGCCCCGCTCAAACTTGTACAAGAAGATCGAGCGTTACGGCCTCAGCCGGGAGTCGGTATGACCGAGCAGCCGCGAGACTGGGATAAGGAGCTGGCCGACATCGATAAGGTAATCTCCAAACAGCAGGGAGGAACGCCGGTTCCGGCAGGAACGCCAAGAGGCGCGCCGGTCACCGCCCCCACTCCCCCTCAGCGCCGCTTCGTGGCGCTGGCCTGGTTCTGGGCTCTCCTAGCGGTTTTACTTGCAGTGGCCCTCATAGTCTGGCCATTCGACCAGGCTTGTGGGATTCGCCTCATCTTCTTTCTCGGCGCTACCCTGCTCACGCTCCTAATGGGTGGACTGGGGGCGTACACCAGCTGGGCTCACCGGCGGGGCGTGGCCTTTCTGCTTTCGCTCCTCGTCATGCTGTTGGCGGGGATCCTGGCGGCCCGCGAGATCCTTCCCCGAGTGGGATACGCCCGACACGCTCTGGACTGGACCTGTCCGCCGCCTACGCCGGCGCCCGCAGCGCCTGCTCCAGTACCGCAGCCTTCTCCTCAGTAGGACACCATGACAGAGACTTACAAAGTTCGTGAGCCGCGAGCGGCTCCGGCGGTCGAAACCAGCACCTTCAAAAACTTCGTTGGCGGCGAGTGGGTAGCGCCGTCCACCAACGCCTACTTCGACAATCGCAATCCTGCATCACCCAATGACGTGATCGGCCGGTTTCCGGACTCGGATCAGCGCGATGTGGAGGCAGCGGTGCGCTCCGCCAGGCGGGGGTTCGAGATCTGGTCGCGAACCCCGGCCCCGGCTCGTGGGGACGTGTTGCGTCGGGTTGGTGATTTGCTGGTAGAGCGGAAAGAAGCCATTGCCAATGCGATGACCAGGGAAATGGGCAAGGTCCTCGACGAAACTCGGGGGGACGTGCAGGAGGGGATCGACACCGCCTATTACGCCGCGACTGAGGGACGCCGGTGATTCGGGCAGGTGGTCCCCTCGGAGCTGCGCTCCAAGTGGGCAATGAGTTACCGCCGCCCGATCGGCCTGGCCGGCCTCATCACGCCCTTCAACTTTCCGCTGGCCATCCCCACCTGGAAAATGTTTCCGGCGCTGCTCTGCGGAAATTCCGTGATTATCAAGCCGTCCGAAGATGTCCCTCACACGGTTCACCTGCTGGTCGAGATCCTGCTCGAAGCCGGCCTGCCGCCGGAAGTGGTTCAGCTGGTTCATGGGCGGGGCGAGACGGTGGGGAAAGCACTGGTGGAGCACCCCGAGGTGCCGGTGATCTCCTTTACCGGTTCCACCGAGACCGGGGCCATCATCGGCGAGACCTGCGGCCGTATGCACAAGCGCCTGTCGCTGGAGATGGGCGGTAAGAATGCGATGATCGTCATGGATGATGCGGATCAGGACCTCGCGCTGGAGGGGGTGCTCTGGGGAGCCTTCGGAACAACCGGCCAGCGGTGCACCGCAACCAGCCGCCTCATCCTGCACCAGAAGGTGCACGATCGGTTTCTCCAGCGTTTAGCCGATGCGGCAAACGCCTTGACCCTGGGTGACGGCCGAGAGGAGAAAACCGATGTGGGTCCTCTGATTCACCAGGAGGCTCGGGAGAAGGTCGAGCAGTACATCGAGATCGGCCGGAAGGAAGGCGCGGAGCTGGTCACCGGAGGGAAGCGACCTTCCGGCCCGTCGTTGGACGCCGGGTGGTTTTTCCAGCCCACCGTCTTTGCCGGAGTAAAACCGCAAACCCGGCTGGAGCAGGAAGAGATCTTCGGGCCGGTTCTAAGCGTGATTCGAGTCGGCTCGTTCGACGAGGCGGTTCGAGTCAACAACGACGTGCGTTACGGGCTCTCCAGCTCGATCTACACCGGCAATGTGAATCTTGCGTTCCGCGCCATGCAGGAGCTGGACAACGGGATCACGTATGTCAACGCGCCCACCATCGGAGCGGAGGCACACCTCCCGTTCGGTGGCGTGAAGGCAACCGGCAATGGCCACCGGGAGGGAGGCTGTGAAGTTTACCACTTCTACTCGGAGACGAAGGTGTGCTACGTGGACTACTCCGGGAAGCTCCAGCGGGCACAGATCGATACGTATGATGTGTAGTGCCAGTTACGAGTCGCGAGTCACGCTACAGTAGGGTCCTGGTAATGAGAGACTGGCTCTCTCATGGCTTTACTCTCGACTCGGGGACTGGACTGGCGAGTCGCGCTTCGTGACTCGTGACTAGCCATTCCAGTGATGGCGATCACCCCCGAGCCCACTGCGGCTCGCGACTGGCGACTCGCCACCAAAACCTCCATTGCGCCTCACCGAAACAGGGAGTAAGGTTCCCGACATGCGTCCTATGCAAGTTGGTTCCGGCAAGCGAGCCCCTACCTTTGACGAAGGCTCGCTTGACCAGTATTTGCGGGAGATCAGCAAGTATCCGCTGATCCCGCAGGAGGAGGAAGTCAGCCTGGCTCAGCGCATTCGCGTGGGCGATGCGGAGGCGCTGGACAAATTGGTCCGCAGTAATCTGCGATTCGTCGTGTCGGTAGCCAAGAAGTATCAGAATCAGGGCGTCTCGCTCGCCGACCTCATCAACGAAGGCAACCTCGGCCTCATCCGTGCCGCCCACAAGTTCGACGAGACCAAGGGCATCAAGTTCATATCTTACGCAGTGTGGTGGATCCGCCAGGCCATTCTTCAGGCTCTGGCTGAGCAGAGTCGGATCGTCCGGGTACCCCTCAACCGCGCCGGCACACTGCACCGCATAGGAAAACGCTCGTCGGCGCTGCTTCAGGAGCTCGGCCGGGAGCCGACGCCATCGGAGATCGCCGAGGGGATGGACATCTCGATGGAAGAGGTACAGAAGACGCTGTCCATTTCCCAGAACCATCTCTCGCTCGACGCCCCACTCACCCCGGGGGAAGACAACAAGCTCCTCGACTATTTGCCCGACACCCAGAATCCCGGCCCCGACTCCGAGACCTTCGAGCACGCTCTCACCGAATCCATTGAAGAGGTCCTGTCGACGCTCAAGGAGCGCGAGGCCAAGATTCTCCGGCTCTATTTCGGCCTGGACGGGCCGGAGCCCATGACCCTGGAAGAGATTGGAAGCTTGCTGGGGATTACCCGCGAGCGGGTACGGCAGATCAAGGAGAAGGCGCTGAGCCGGCTGCGGCATGTGAGCCGGGCCCGCGCGCTGGAGAGCTTTCTAGCCTGAGCTGTCCTGGACCATCAACTTCACAACACCTTGTCATCCTGACTGCAGCCAAGGATCCCTCTTCGGCACACCGAGAAATTCTTCGCTTTCGCAGACCACTTCGTTGAGCAGCCCGCTCCGCACATCATAGACGAAGCCACGGACGATCACGTCTTCTGGAATCAGTGGCGAGGACAGCAAGAAGGCCACGTCTTCGCGAACGCTCTCCTCGAGATTGCGAAAGGGCAGGAAGTCGATATTACTCGCGTCTACGCCGAGTTCCTCCTTGAGTCTGGCGTGGAGATCGGCATTGGTGAACATAAGACTGCCGCACTCGGTGTGATGGATGACGGCAATCTCCCTGGTGCCCAGCAGTCGCTGGGAGATGATCAGCGACCGCAAAGCCTCGCGAGCCCTGCCACCGGCATTGCGGATGATGTGAGCCTCGCCTTCTCGCAGGCCGAAGGCTCGCGACGGAAGGATGCGGGAATCCATACAGGTGACAATCGCGAGCCTGCGGGCGGGAGGGGTGGGCAGGTCGCCGAGATCGAACGTTTTCGCGTATTCGATATTGGCCCGCAGCAGCTCATCCATGACCGACATATGACCTCCGAGTAAAAGAGGCCCGGACCAAAGGGGGAAGTGGACCGGGCCTCAACTCGCCAGCAAGAACCGTTATTCTCACTATACCCGGTGCCATTTGGCTGTCAAGTTTGGCCCGGCGAACGCTTGCTGCGCGCGTCACTCCGGGTAATTCTTCGGCGTTCACAACCCTTCACCTGCCGCAACTTACGCCTGAGCCTATGGCCAGCAATGCATCTTTCGACGTATCCACCGGCGCCGACCTGCAGGAGGTCGACAACGCGGTGAACCAGACCCACAAGGAGATCGCTCAGCGTTACGATTTCAAAGGCACCCACTGTAGCGTCGACTTCGATCGTGCCAAGGCGGAGATCCGGCTCAGCGCCGACGACGAGTATCGAATGGACGCGCTGGTAGACGTGCTGAAGACCAAGATGATCAAACGGGGCGTGCCGGTAAGAAACCTGAAGCTGGGAGAGCTCGAAGCGGCGACCGGTCAAAGCGTGCGGCGCACGCTCGGTCTGACCCAGGGAATTCCGCAGGACACCGCCAAGCGGATCGTAAAGGCGATCAAGGATCATGGCTTCAAGAAAGTTCAGGCGGCAATTCAGGGCGATGAAGTGAGAGTGACTGCTCCCTCCCGGGACGAGCTTCAGGCCGTCATCGCCTTCCTTCGAGGGCAGGACTTCGGGGTCGAGCTCAAGTTTGGCAACTACCGGGGCTAGGCCACCTACTCTCCCGCAAGGTTGGGTGCCGCTCCTGCTCGTCATCCTGACGAGCTGCGTGTCGGGTTCGGTGCCCTCGGCCCGGACCGCCGACAAGCCCACCCCCGAGCCCCGGCCGCTCGGTCGGGATCCCGAAATCCGGGTGGGCATCGTGGTGGATGCCGGCAGCGTGAATGTGGGTAGCACCCACCAGCTCATCGTCACCGAGCCGGATGGTTCCCAGATCACCACCCTGCCTCCAGGAGAAACCTGGAGGGTTTCGCCGTTGGGAGAGAAGCTGACGCTGGTCGGGCCCCGGGGCTCGGTCTATCCCCCCGTGGATGCCATGGCACTTGTTTCAGTCGACCCTTCGGTCCCCCTGCAGGTCAACGGCAAGTCCTATCGGGGAGTGGCCGACCTGCTGCGCGGCCGGGGCGGGGTCACCGTAGTTAACCGGCTTGGGCTCGAGGCATACCTGCAAGGAGTCGTATCGGCTGAGATGGGCCGGCGTAGCTGGAACGAGCAGCCTGCTCTCGAGGCCCAAGCCGTGGTGTCGCGCACCTTCGCGCTCCAGAAGGTGGGCCGCTGGAGGAATCGAGGCTTCGACCTCACTGCCGGCGTTGCCGATCAAGTGTATGGGGGTTCTGCGGTGGAAACTCCCGAGGGGCGGGCCGCAGTAAGCCAGACACGCGGCCAGATCCTCACCTACAACGGGGCACCGATTTGGGCGTTCTTTTA
>JAICPP010000343.1 GCA_025929805.1 Gemmatimonadales bacterium
AAGTTCATTGAGTTCTTCGGTGAAGGCATCCGTCATCTCTCACTGCCAGACCGGGCGACGATCTCCAACATGTCGCCGGAGTACGGTGCCACGGCCACGATGTTCCCGATCGACGATGAAACCCTGCGCTATCTCCGCCTGAGCGGCCGGAGCGCGGCACAGGTGGATCTGGTCGAACGCTACGCCAAGGAGCAGGGGCTATTCTGGACGAGTGGCAATCCCGATCCGGCTTTCGATCGGATCGTGGATCTTGATCTCTCGACCGTGGAGCCGAGCCTAGCCGGGCCACGGCGCCCGCAGGACCGGGTTCCGCTCCCGCAGGTCGGAGACAGCTTCCGCGCGGCCTATCCGGCCCTGTTTACTCCGACGGCGGCACGAGAGGCTGACGCCGGCCCGGTGCCGGACGGAGAGTCCGCCGGGGAGCGCGGAGCAGTGGCAACGCTGGCGCCCGAACGGAAGGCCATCGATGTGCGGCTGGGCAACCAGCATGTTGAGATGGGCCATGGATCGGTCGCAATCGCGGCCATCACGAGCTGCACCAACACCTCCAACCCCGCAGTCATGGTCGCTGCTGGACTCCTGGCCAAGAAAGCGGTCGAGCGGGGCCTGACGGTTAGCCCGGCCGTGAAGACTAGCTTAGCTCCCGGCTCGCGGGTCGTCACCGGCTATCTTGAGAAGGCCGGACTGATCCCCTATTTGGATGCGCTCCGGTTCCACCTCGTGGGCTATGGCTGCACGACCTGCATCGGCAACAGCGGGCCGCTGGCTGAGCCGGTCGCCGAGGCGGTGCGGGAGAATGATCTGGTCGTCGCGGCGGTGCTGAGCGGAAACCGGAACTTCGAGGGGCGGATTCACTCGCAGGTCCGTGCCAGCTATCTGGCCTCTCCGCCGCTGGTGGTCGCCTTCGCGCTCGCGGGCACGGTTGATATTGACCTAACGACCGAGCCGCTCGGCGAAGACCCGAATGGCAACCCGGTCTTCCTGCGCGATCTCTGGCCGACGACTCAGGAGATCCAGGACGCGGTGACCCTCGCGGTCACTCCCGATCTCTTTAAAGAGCGCTATGGTGATGTGTTCAGCGGCGACAGCTTCTGGCAGGCGCTGCCGGTTCCAGAGGGCGATCTCTATCGCTGGGATCCAGACTCCACCTACGTTCAGGAGCCGCCATTCTTCCAGGATCTGAAACTCGACCCGCCGCCAATCACCGGCATCACCGGCGCGCGCGTCCTGGCACTGGTCGGCGATTCGGTCACGACCGATCACATCTCGCCGGCCGGCTCGATCGCGGCCGCGAGCCCAGCCGGGCAGTACCTGATCGAGCTGGGCGTCCAGCCTCGCGAGTTCAATAGTTACGGAACCCGGCGTGGCAATCACGAGGTCATGGTCCGCGGCACCTTCGCCAATATCCGGCTCCGGAACCAGTTGGCCGGGGGGAAAGAAGGTGGCTGGACGGTGCATTTCCCGAGCGGGGAACTGACAACGATCTACGACGCGGCAACCCGCTATCAGGCGGAAGGGGCGCCGTTGCTCGTCATCGCCGGTGCCGAGTATGGGACCGGCAGTTCCCGCGACTGGGCCGCCAAGGGAACGATGCTGCTCGGCGTCCGAGCGGTCATCGCCGTGAGCTACGAGCGGATTCACCGCAGCAATCTGGTTGGCATGGGTGTGCTGCCATTGCAATTTCAGCCTGGTGAAAATG
>JAICPP010000303.1 GCA_025929805.1 Gemmatimonadales bacterium
TCACTTCCAGCCCGATTGCTATCAACCGCGGCAGAAGCCGTGTCCTGAGCCATGAGAGCAGGCGACGTAGCCAGTGCCGAGCCTGCCAGAGCCCAGGCCAGTGCTCTGGGTCTTATAACGCTCATCGTCCGGAGCCGGATGAGGTATCAGCTCGCCCAGCCGGAGGCGCCGGCCGACCCGAATCAGCCGCTCCTCCCGGGGTCGCGCCCGGAATGGGTGCCGGCCCCGGTGCCGTCTGAAGTGGTCCGGTGGGGGATTTCGCCGAGTCGGCCTTGCTTCGCTGCTGCGCAAGCTCCACGGCGCGGTTGAGGCCGGCTTCGTTGATCCGGTAGCTGAATTGTTCGCGCAAGACCGTCCCTAAACCCGACGGGAGGCGACGGAGCCGAGATTTTCCCGAGGTCAACCGTTCGAAGTACTGGTCGACCTTCATGGCGGCCACTTTGTTCCGATCCGCCGCGGCCACCGTGGAGTCCCACAGGGACGCGGTATCCAAGCCCATCTCGGTCCGGAGCGTGTCGATTTGCGCGCGATACCCCGATGCCAGCTCGGTCCACTCGGCAGGAGTCACCCGGATCTTGGCTGAATCAGCCTGCCGGAGCAGCAGCATGTTCTGGCTCAATACTCGAGCGAACCGGATGAGCATGGTGTCGTCCGCCTGCTTGAGCTGGGCCGCGTATTGCGGCGGCAAGGCCTGCGTCCAGCGCATGAATTCCCTGACTGTCAGCTCACCACCTTTGAAGGTGGTCAGCTTCTTCTTGGAGTGGCGAGCTTCCTCGGGGTTCTCGCTGGCAGCCCGCATGGCGCCCGCCGCGCCCTTCTCGATCTTGATCTGATTCTGAATGGCCAGGCTGTCCATGTATATCGAGTCCAGCCGGCTGCCCGCGTCCTGTACCAGGTAGGCCTTCAACCGGTCACGCACCGCATCGGCAGCGGGTCGCTTGATGATGTGGTAGCCGAACGGGGTTTCCACCACACCGCTGGTGGCGCCTGGTGCCAAAGCCCAGCCGGCGCTGTCGAACGCGGCTACGAACCGGCCGCGCGGACTGGGGGGCAGGAACCCTCGATCCACCTTGCTGCCAGGATCTTCGGACACCTGGGCGGCAACCTTGCCGAAATCCTCCCCCCGCCGGATCCGAGCCAGCGTACCCTCAGCCTTTTTGCGCGCGACACTCCGGACTTCAGGAACAGCGTTGGGCGGCACCCGGTAAAGGATGTGCTGAAGCACCCGCACGTCGTTTCCCTTATAGACGCTGTCGGCGGCGTTGGGCGGGAGGTCGGAGCGTCGGGCCATCAGGGTATCGTGCCAGTGACCGCCCCTGAGCTCCGCTAACTGAGGCCAGACCGCCTCGGCGATGCTGGCGGAATCGAGGGGCAGCTTGCCGTTGGCCACCGCCTGGGCGAACAGGGTGTAATCAATCCACACGTTGGTGACAAAGTTCGCCGCGTCCCGATTCGGCCGGATTCCTTTCCCGCTGCTCATGATCTCGGTCAGACGCTCCGGAGTCAGCCGGTGCTCCCCGGCTTCAGCCGCAACATCGGCATGGGCTGAGAAGAGATCGCGAAAACTGGAGCAGGCGGTAAGGCCTGTGCCGAGCAGGAGAGAAGAAAGCAAAGCAAGACGACCCATTAGTACTCCGGTTTCTTGAGAGGTCTAGAGTCTAGAGTCGAGTCCGAAGTCGAGAATCTAGGCCCTTGACCCTCGACTTATGACGTTTTTCGAAGCGCCCGCACCAACGCCGGCACGATGGACTCGCCACCGAGGCGCATCAGCCGAAGCGACAGCGGCACGGTACGGCGGACTTCCGCCGCCAGTTGTACGTCATCGAGCGCGGACGTGAGGCCGGCAAGTCTGGGGGCCGTACCCGGGCGGAAGGTGAGACGCGCCTCTTCTCCTCGGACCAGTACGTTTTGCAGCCCGAGGGCCGCTCCCATGACCCGTAGCCGCGCCATGTCCAGCAGCGTCTCAGCCATGGGGGGCAGCGGCCCGAAGCGCTCGCGCAGTTCGTCTCGAAGCCCATCAATTTCACTGGATGTCGCGGCGCGCGCCAGTCGCCGATACAAATCCAGCTTCACGTCATCATCGGGTACGTAGCCGTCGGGGAGATGTGCGGGCCGGTCGAGCACCACCTCGGGCGGGGCCGGCTGCTCGACGGTCCCCTGCCCTCGCAGCGCCCGTACTGTTTCCTCCAGCCATCTGAGATAGAGATCGAAGCCGACAGCCTGGGCATGCCCCGACTGCTCGGCCCCGAGCAGGTTGCCTGCGCCGCGAATCTCCAGGTCCTTCAGGGCAATCCGGTACCCCGCGCCCAGATCGGTATGATGCTCCAGCACCCGCAAACGTTCCTCGGCATCGGCGTCGATGGTGTCCGGCACCAGCAGATAGCAGTAGGCCCGACGATGGCTGCGGCCCACCCGGCCGCGCAACTGATAGAGCTGGGCCAGTCCGAACCGGTGTGCGTCATGAACCACCATGGTGTTCGCGTTCGGGACATCGAGCCCCGACTCTACGATCATGGTGCTCACCAGGATGTCCACCTCTCCCGCCACGAAGCACCGCATGACCTCTTCCA
>JAICPP010000006.1 GCA_025929805.1 Gemmatimonadales bacterium
ATCGGCTGGATTGGCACGAGCCAGCTCGAACGCCGAGGGGTAACGCGCAAACAAGGTAGGAGTCACCAGGTTCACCTGGGCGTCGGTGCATTGTGCCGACAGGATGGTAGCGCAGAGCAGCTCGTAGGCGTTGCGGTGCACCAGGGCACAGCGGGCGTTGGGGTAGAGGGTCTTGAGCCGCGAAAAGAGGTCGGAAGGGCTGACTGGCGGACGGGTAGCCGGCCGACGTGTGCTGTTCGGAGCTTTCCTAATCTTCTGTTCTCGGCTCGGTTTGTCCGCCCGCCCGCCGTTCCGCCGGTCCGCCCTCACCGCCGTCTCCGGGCATACGCCACGAAGTCACCCACCGGTTTGGCGTTCAGGATGTCATCCGCCTCCAGCCATCCTTTTCGAGCCATACCGATCCCGAATGGCACGTAGCCCAGGCCGGCGACACTGTGTGCGTCGGCTCCGATGGAGATTGCCACACCCCGGTCCCGTGCTCGCCGTAATACCCGCCAGTCGAGATCGAGCCGATGGGGGTCGGCGTTTATCTCCAGGGCGACGCCCGTAGCGGCGGCCTTCTCCATTACGGCGTCGAGGTCAACCGGATAAGGGTCGCGCGACAGGAGCAATCGTCCGGTGGGATGCCCTATGATGGTCAAGTACGGGTTGTTCATGGCGGCCAGAATCCGGGCGGTCATTTCCTTCTCGCCCATGTTGAATCGGCTGTGCACCGAGGCTATCACGAAATCCAGCCGTTCCAGCACGCGGTCGTCATAATCGATCCGTCCATCTTGGAGGATGTCGGCTTCTATTCCCTTGAGCACTCGGAAGCTACCCAACCGCTGGTTGACCTGATCGATCTCATCAGCCTGGCGGGCCAGGTCGTCGGCCTGCAGGCCGCCGGCATAGGCGGCGGCCTGGCTATGATCGGTCACTCCCAGGTAATCGTAACCCGCCTCTTTGCACGCCAGCGCCAGTTGCTCCACGGTGTTTGAGCCATCCGAGTAGCTGGTATGACAGTGCAGGAACCCCTTGAGATCACTCTGATCCACCAGCCGGGGGAGCTCGCCTCTGGCAGCCTCGGATATCTCGTTTCTCCCTTCGCGGAGCTCCGGGGGAATGAAGCTCAAGCCCAAGGCGCGATAGAAGGTCGGCTCGTCCGGCGTTGCCACGAACTGGCTGCCGCGCCAGAGAGCTGCGGCGTTGAGGCTGAAGCCTTTGCTCGCGGCGTATGTGGCCAGCTCTCGAAGATGGGCATCGCTTCCGGTAGCCTGAACCAGCACGGCACCGGCGTTGATAGGCGGCGTGGCCACAATCTGGGCGCTGGCTCCTCCGGAAAAGCGGAGAGTGAGGCGTCGCTCGTCCTGTCCGGCGAATTCATGGACTCCGGGTAGCTGACGCAACCGCCTGAACAGGTCGGCCGGAGACGACTCGGCGATCAGCACAAAGATGAGGTCTCGGACCACCTCGGATCGCCGGCGGACGTCTCCCGCCGCGATGGCGTTAATCACCCCCGGCAGACGCTCGAGTGCCAGTCTCAGCCCTTCGGCCTCATCCGCAGCATGGTGCGACAGGCGGTACGCGCTCGCCTGCCGCAGGAACGCGATAGCCTTGAGAATGTTCTCCGAGGTGCGAGGACCGAATCGGGGAAGCTTGGACAGCCGGCCATCGTGGGCAGCGGCTTCGAGATCGGGCAGCGAGTCGATGCCCAGCACCTCGTGGATCTGGCGAATCTTGGCCACTCCGAGTCCCGAGATCTCCAGCATTTCCAAGAGTCCGGGAGGAATCTGCTCCCGTAGCTCCTCCAACATGCTGGCTTTGCCGGTGCTGACCAGCTCGGCGACAATCTGAAGAGTTGCCGGACCGATGCCCTTGGCTGAGGCGAGCGAGCCGTCATCCAGCGACTGCCGCAGCTCCCCGGCAAAGCCGGTGATCGCTCGCGCCGCCGTGCGAAAGGCGCGAACCCGAAACGGGTTTTCGCTTTTTAGCTCGAGAAAGGCCGCGATCTGCTCCAGTACCTGCGCGACGGCCTTCTTGTCCATGTAGTCCTTGACGCTCTCCACTTCAGCGCTCCACCGCCGACGCGATCTCCCCGGCACGCCACCCGAGCTCCAGCAACTCCTCCCCACCGGTGATGGAGTAGAGCCCGGCGGCTGCAGCGCCCGGCAGCGTGGGCGAGAAGAGAGGGCTTTCATCCGGGCGGCTCAAGGCTGACGGACGGGGACCCATGACTTCCACCACGCTGAAGCCCAGCCGCTCCGGATGCACTCCGAACACTCCGAGGACGCGGCGTACTCCGGGCTCGACGCTATGCTGGAAAAACCCATCCAGCGGCTCATGTGACTGGCCGGAGACTACCTGCGCCCAGATTCGACGCTCCGGGACCTGGACGTAATGAGGTGGGTGATCCGTCTCATCATCAGTGCTGAGCGCCGGATGACTGACCAATTGGAACAGCCTCTCCGAGGTGAGTTCAGCCCGAATGCTACCGGCACTCCAGTAGAGGTACCCGTGATGGACCAGCGCGGCAAGCTGATCGATGCCTTCGCCGAGCCCACCCTCGGGACGGAGGTCCCGTACCAGAGTCACCACCTCCCCCAGCATCAGGAATGCGTCACGGTTTCGGGGATCCTGTCCAGATTTGATCAGAGCGCTCCGAATGGCTGGAAAGGCGGTCTCTGCTGCCGGCTCGAGCGCGAATTCGAAAGGGGTGGGGCGGGGGTGCTGCATAGAAGGAATCTAGTCGGACGCCCCGACTCCTGATTCCTGATCTTGCGGGAGAAACTCGTCCAACAATGACACAAACTCCCGGAACGCCTCGACATAGGGTACGTGTCCACAGCGTGCCAGCGGATGGAAGTCCCCCGTGAGGAGCCGAGCCAGGGTCTGAGATGCCTCGACTGGAATGGGATCGTCTTCGCCGTGCAGCACCAAGGTAGGCAACGCCAAACGGGGAAGCCTCGGGCGAAGATCGAAGTCGCCCAGGGAGGCCCAGACTTCCTGCTGAGTACGGCCGGTTACCCGAAACGGCGTCAGCTCCCGGGCCATTGTGGGATCAAAGAAATAGGGGACTACGGACAGCTCGAACAGACGCTGGGCATACTGCGAGGGATCTCGCTCCCTCAAACCGCTTGCCCTGAGGGCTGCGCGCTCCTGTTGAAGTGAGGGGGCAAGGTTTCGCTCCTCGAAGCGACGCTCGAACTCCACTCGTGCCTCCTTCCAGGCGGGGGCGGGTGAGATCAGGGCGAGCCGGCTCACCTGGGCGGGGAACTCAAGAGCATAGAGCAGCGCGAGCAAACCTCCCCAGGAGTAGCCCGCGAGGGACAGCTGCTCGATTCTCCACTGATGTCTCAAGTCTTCCAGATCGGCAACGTGCTCTCGCCAGCCTACCGGCGTCTCCCGAGGGACCGGAGAGCGACCACCACCGCGCTGGTCGTAGTAGATCAGCTCCCTGTTGACAGCCAAGGCATCGAAACCCGGAAGGAGATAATCGTGATGTGCTCCGGGCCCGCCGTGCAGAACCACCGTGGGGGGTCCGCTGCCGACCCGGCGTTCGAAGATGGATACACCGCGTACCTCGCGAATTTGGAACTCTGCGTCGCGGACCTTCATCTCCTCATTCCGAGCGCAGCGAGGAACCTACTCGTCTGGTCAGGTAGTTCGATTAAGGGCAGGGATGAAACGGGCAAGGTCCTCGCTGCGCTCGGGATAAGGAGAGTGGAGTTTAGAGCAGTATTGCGAGCGCGTCGGCGACTCGCTTTACCGCGGCTTCTTCCTCATGAGTAAACGGATCGGGCACATCGCTGTCGATATCGATCTGACCCATCACGAGATCGCCCCGCCGGATCAGTACCACCAATTCAGACCGGGTCCAGGCGTTACATGCGATGTAGTTCGTGATGCTTCGAACATCGCCCACGTTCTGGTCGCGGCCGGTGGCCACTGCCGTGCCGCAGACCCCCTGACCTACGGGTATTCGCGTGTGCTCGGTCTCTCGCCCGGCGGAGGCCTCGAGCACGAGCTCATCTCCATGCAGCATATAGAGGTAGACGGAGGTGTACGGAGGCCCAGCCGCCCGGATCTTCTCCGCCGCGAGCCGGAGGAGACTCTCCCTGCCTGCTTCTCGAGCAAACGCTCCCCGGAGGGCAGCCACGATTCGATCGCTGTCGAGCACCGGCACGTCAGCCTCCTCGTGTCCCCAGCTTTGCCCGCAGCGTTGTGAGGGTGGTGCCTCGCCGAACCACGATCTCCACGGTATCGCCGGGCCGGTGGCTCCGCAGGGCGTCGGTCATTGCCTGGAGGTCGGGAGTGTCCCGGGTACCGATTCGAGTAATGACGTCGTCGCCTCTCAGACCCGCTTTTTCGGCCGGGCTTCCGGCCCGAACGCCTACCAGCCGCACCCCTCCAGGAGAGCCGGTCATGTCTGGAACAGTGCCGAGGTAGGCACCATATCCGGCAGTGGCGACCAATTGATCCGATGTGTGCGGCGGCATCGTTGCCGGCAAGTCCACGAAGGTGAGCGATTTAGGCCGGTTAGCCAGGGCCGTCACCAACCCCAGGGTAAGGTCGGATACCCGCTTGAGCCCGTCCAGATTCACTTTCTGCCAGTCATCCGTGGTCCGGTGGTAATCCTCATGCAGATCGGTGAATAGATGGAGCACCGGGCGCTTGGCAGCATAGAAGGACGATTGGTCGCTGGGTCCGTAGCCGTCACCCTGGGCCTTGAGATCGAAACCCGCGTACCAGTTCAGGGAATCCAGCAACGCGGGGAACTCCCGCGCGCTCCGCGCACCGTACACGATCAGTCGCCCGTTTCGCAGGCGCCCAACCATGTCCAGGTTGACCATGGCCAGGGTTTCGGCCAGAGGATAGATCGGCGTTTTCACATAGTGTGCCGACCCCAGCAGTCCCAGCTCTTCACCACCAAACGCAATGAATACGACCGTGCGCGCGGGGGGAGATGCCGCCAGGCGGGCCGCCACCTGTATGAGTGCCGCGATCCCGGAGGCATTGTCATCGGCGCCGTTGTGGACCCGGCCACTGCTGTCCGGGTCCAGGCTGCCGAAGCCGCCAAGCCCCAGATGGTCGTAGTGGGCGCCGAGCACGACGGTCTGGTTCCGGAGAACCGGATCTCTGCCCGGCAGAATCCCGATGACGTTCTTCCCGACTACCCCCCCGGTCCGGGCTTGCCGAGCGATGGGCGCGTCTCGGCCCACGGTGAAGGACTGAAACCATCCTCCGGCAGCCGGCTGCAATCCGACTTCGGAGAATCGGCGGGCCAGGTACGCGGCAGCGGTGTCAGCACCGGCCGAACCCGTAGCTCTCCCCTGGAGCCGGTCTTCGGTCAGGAATTTGATGTCATCGAGCAGCCGGGGAGGCTCTACGATACCCTGGGCTTCGAGTCGGCTGATAAGCAGGACCGCCATGAGCCCGGCGGTTGGAGCTATACGCCACATAGTTCAGGAATAATAGGAGGCGATCGCTACTCCGGCACGAAGCTGGTCTCGGGTCCCAGTTTCCGCGCGAAGGCCGCCAGGAGGCGGGCGGTCCGGTCGAGATCTTCCATTGCTACCATCTCATTGGGGCTGTGCATGTACCGGTTAGGGATGGAAACCAGCCCTGTGGCAACCCCTCGGTGGGCATTGAAGATCGCTTCGGCATCGGTGTGAGTATCCCGTGACACCGCTTCTATGGTATACGGAATCTTTTCAGTCTCGGCAGTCTCCACCAGCATCTCGAACACGATCTCGCTGACCGAAGCCCCTCGAGAGATCGCGGGTCCTCCCCCGAGGCGATAGTCGCCATGCTTTCGCTTCTCGATCCCGGGGTAGTCGGTTGCGTGCGTCACATCGATCACGATGGCCACATCCGGCTGAAGGTGGCTGGCGGAGGTACGTGCCCCACCCCCGGTGGAGGCAATCTCCTCTCGAGTGGTGGCCACCGCCGTCACCGCCGCGCGCGGTCGATCCTCGGCCAGCTGGCGGAGCGCTTCGAGCACCACAAAAGCACCGATGCGGTTGTCAATGCATCGGCTTACCAGCCTGCCGTTGGGAAACTCGATCACTCCTCCTGCCAATACGCCCGGGTCGCCAATGCGGATTCGGGCTTCCGCCTCGGCTCTGCTGATGGCTCCGATATCGATCCAGAGGTCCTCTACCTTGGAGACCTTGTCACGTTCTTCCCGCTCCATCAGATGGATCGCCTTCTTGCCCACAACACCGGTGACCTGGCCGGACCGACCCAACAGAACTACTCGCTGGCCCACGAAGACCTGATGGTCCCACCCGCCGATGGTGTCGAAGCTGAGATAACCCTCCTCGTCCACGTGGGTCACCATCACGCCGATCTCGTCTATGTGCCCGGCGAACATGACCCGAGGCCTACCGTTCTCTCCAACGGTTGCAAAGGAGTTACCGGCCACATCAGCCTGCACACCATGTGCGAACCGCCCGGCTTCGGCTCGCCAGAGCCGAGCGGGCGCCGCTTCGAACGCTGAAGGACCGGGTGTGTCCAATAACCGTTTCAGGAAGCTCAGCGATTCAGGGGTCACCGGGTTCACCGTTCAGCGCGAGCTCCAGGAACACCGCACCTTTTACCGGGTTGGCACGATACGGCGCAATATCGTGAAAGCCGAGCCGCTGGTAGAGGGTTCTCGCCGCCACCATCGAAGGTAGACTATCCAGCCGCATGAGCTTATAGCCCGAGTGGACAGCTTCCTGAATTATCCGCTCAGCCAGGTGGCGCCCCACCCCAAACTTCCTGAATTCAGGCCGGACATATAGTCGTTTCATTTCACATGCTCCCGCCTCGAGCGGGCGCAATGCGACGCAGCCTGCCAAAGCGTTCCCCCAGGAGGCAAGCAGCAGCCTGCCTCGGGGAAGGCTATAGTCGCCGGGCAGACCTGCCACCTCTTCGTCGAATCCCTGAAAACACAGATCGATGTCCAGCCGGGCCGCATACTCCTCGAACAATGTGCGGACCTGAAGCAGCTCTTCTTTGGACTCCGCCTGCCTAATGCTCAGCATACTCCGCGGACTGCCATTGGCGGAGTTGGGGAGCAAACCGGCCTGTAATTGCTGCATGGATGAGGCTGGCGCCGTCTACCACCCGCGGTCCGGGACGCGAGGTGTAGGCGTCTCCATCGACGATCCAGGTAGGAACGCTGCGCAGCAACGCGATTGCAGCGGGATCCGTCAACCGCTCCAGCTCGGTGCGGGCACGTTCTACTCCAAAGCCGCAAAGCATGATAAAAATGTGGTCCGGCCGGAGCTGGAACAGCTCGTCCCATTCGCGACGGGCCGAGTGGTGACCTGACCGGGCCCCGACATCGTGTCCACCAGCGGCAGCGACCAGGTCAGGTATCCAGTGGCCGGCCAGGTATAGAGGCTCCAGCCATTCGATGCAAAGCACTCGAGGAGGCCTTTCCGGGCGCGACGAACTTAGCCGCTTCAACTGATACTGGAGTCCCAGCACCAGCTCTTCGGACTCGTCTGTCAGGTTCAGCGTCGCCCCCACTGCCTGGATATCACGCCAGATTCCCCGGAGGTCGCGAGCCTGCAGGGAAAGCACCCGTGGGGCCGGCCGCATCAGAGAGGCCAGCCGATGTACTTGCCCGTCGCTGACAGCGCATACTTCGCATAGGTCCTGAGTGATGATCAGGTCAGGTGCGAGCCGGCGCAGCAGGGCCGAGTCTACCGCGATGACTGGCTGTCCTGACTCATGCAGCCGGCGGACCTCTGCATCGATGCCAGCACTGCCGGCCTGGACGTCGATTGGAGTGGTGGTGACTCGGGGCAGGTGTTGAACCGATGGGGGATAATCGCACTCGTGGGAGATTCCTACCAGAACGCGCAGGTCTCCCAGCGCCGCCACGATCTCCGTGGCTGCCGGCAACAGCGTCACGACTTTCACCTAGGCCTCGGTCAGCCGGCTGGGCCGGTAGTTCACGAACAGCAGGAGGCCGGTAAGGGTGGCGATCAGGGTGCGAAAGTCGTGGGTTATCAGGTAAGCCATCGTACCCAGGAGGGTGGGTGCCTCAACCAGGCCCCAGATGCCAATGGCGCGAGTCAAATTGCTTCGCCACCAATCGTCCTGGGAGGTGCCGGGTGCCGGGCGAGTAAGCCGGCTAGCCGCATAACCGGCGGCACCAAACAACACGGCGCTCACGAGGAAGAGGCCCACGTATAAAGCCCGACGATCCGGCACGGCTGATATCGGCATCGATGCCCTCGAACCGACATACCAGGCAACTGCGTAGAACAGTATTACCCCCAGCATCAGCGAGGCATGGATGATCCGCGCGCTGATTACCGGGGAGATCGGTGCCGATGGAGGCACTATCGCCTGGCCACGTTATAGAGCGCCGCGCCCAGGAGCCCGAACATCACCAATGCGATCAAATTGCTGGTGGCAAGACCACCCATTGCTTCCTGTAAACCCACCGCGTGGGCCAGGTATTCGGCGGCGGGTACTCCAGCCGCGTCGGCGCGGGAGACCATGGCCGCTGCGATCCCCGCAATGACGATCCCGGCTATCGCCCCGCCGGCGATCAGTCCGCTGGAGAACAGCACACCGGGCCCCGACTCGACCTCGGCGATGGAGCGGGCGCCGGTTCGGAGCCGGCGCTCCACCAGCCAGCGGATTGCGCCACCGATAAACATAGGAGCCGAAGTGGAGATCGGCAGGTAGACTCCCACGGCGATGGGCAGCGATTGAAGCCCCATGAGCTCGATTGCGATGGTCAGGAACACGCCGATCAGTACCAGGCCCCAGGGAAGCTTTTGGGTCAGGATGCCGTCGGTTACCAGGGCCATGATGGTTGCCTTGGGCGAATCGAGCTTGGTGACCGGCCTCCCCTCGATCTCTCGAACTCGGCCGCCGATCCCCGGATCCACCAGATAGGCCACCTCCCGGCTCTGGGGATCCATCAGGTACTTGCCCGGCTGTACGCCCTGGGTGGGGAGGTTGACCCGCACAACCTCCCAGTCCTTCCCGTCGTGCCGCATCCGCTCGCCCAGGCTGGTGACAGAGCGATCGGCGGCTCCCGGGGGCGCCGCTTGGAGTGCCACCCCGGGGTGGCGTTCCGGCACGACGTTGGTGTACGTCGTGTTGAGGAGCGCAAGGGTCCATCCGATCGCCAGCGCGGAGGTCATGGCGCCAACCATGATCGAGATCTGCTGGCGCTTGGGTGTGGCCCCCACCAGGAATCCGGTCTTGAGGTCCTGGCTGGTGGTACCGGCCAGGGCGGCGGAGACCGCGATAACGCCGGCAATCGAGATCGCCGCGACCCGGTAATCCACCCCGGTCCAGCCGATCAAAAGGAAGATCGACGCCGTGCCGATCAGGGCGGCGATGGTCATCCCGGAGATCGGGTTGGCGCTCACGCCGATGACCCCGGTAATCCGGGAGGAGACCACCACGAAGAAAAAGCCGAAGATGATGATCAAGACCGCCCCGAGCAGGTTGACCCCGACTTGGGGGACTAACGTGAGCACGAGGGCGAGCGCGATCGAGCCGACAATCGTGACCCAAATCGGCAGGTCGATGTCGGTCCTGAGCCGGCTGCTGAGCTCGCCGGCGCTTCGCTTGAGGTCCTGAAACCCGGACCGGAACGCCCCGACGATCGTCGGCAGTGCCCGGAGCAGCGCGATGATCCCCGCCGAAGCCACCGCCCCGGCTCCGATGTAGAAGACGAACTCGGCGCGGATCTCGCTGGGGCTCATTTCGCGGATGAGCTTCGTCTCCGCAAAGATCGGCTGGGTCAGGCCGGAGCCGAAGAGAGTGATCGCAGGAATCAGGACCAGGTAAGCGAGCGACCCTCCAGCGAACAAATATCCGGCAATCCGAGGGCCGATGATGTAGCCCACGCCCAGCAATTCGGGCGACACTTCCGCCGAAATCGACGCATTCTTGTAAAAGTTGGAGACTCTGCCGGGATACTCGTTCCAGAGCTTCAGGCCTGCCATCAGGAACTTGTAGACAAACGCGAGCCCAAAGGCCTGAAACAGGAGCCGCGCCTGCAGCCCGCCCTTGTCGCCGGCCACCAGCACTTCGGCGCAAGCGGTGCCTTCCGGGTATGTGAGATTACCGTGCTCCTTCACGATGAGGGCGCGGCGCAGGGGGATCATCATCAGAATGCCGATGAGTCCGCCGATCACCGAGATCACTGCCACCTTGCTCACGGTCAAGTCGTAGCCCATCAACAAAATGGCCGGGAGCGTGAAGACGACCCCGGCCGCGATGGACTCACCGGCGGAGCCGGTGGTCTGGACGATGTTGTTCTCGAGGATGGTGGACTTGCCCAGCGTCCGGAAGAACGCCACCGCGAGCACCGCGATCGGAATCGAGGCGGAGACCGTGAGGCCGATCTTCAACGCGAGGTACACACTCGACGCCGCGAAGACGACTCCCAAAATCGCCCCCAGGATCACCGCTCGCGGCGTTAGCTCGGCGGGCGACTCGGATGGCGCTACATAGGGCTTGAACGCCGGAGCTTCGGGGGCTGGTGGAGGAGCGACAGGGCGGGTCTGGGTCGCCATGTGATGCCTTGGGGTAGTTGAGGAACTGGCAACGCGTTGAGGTCAGCGCCAAACGGTTCAAAGTAGGGAACCTAGCCAGGAACGTCCAGCCGAACGGGGCTCAAGCCTACGGTCGCTCTTGCGCATTCGGGTACCCGGGGGTAGTATAGCTCGCATCGAGTTTCGGCCGTACGTTCTCAGCCGGAATTCTGCGGGCAGTACACCTAATAATTACTTCGTCTTCATCGGGGTTCCCGGCCCCGGGGCAGTTTGTTTTGCGCGTAAGCTCCGTGTCTTTGATCGCCGCACTCCGGTGCGGGAATGGATGGTGTCCGCTCATCTGTCCTAGCGGCTCACGCCGCCTTTCCACGCCGTATTCCCGCCCGCGCGTTTTCCAAGTTCACATCGATAGTCTCGCCACACACTTCCAACTCAGGAAAGTTGTCTATGAATCGCCGTCTCATACTTAGCCTCGCCGCGGTCCTCGTTATCGGGGCCTGTAGCGACCAGCAAGAACCGAACACCGGAAGTCCGAATCCGGGATCGGAGTTCGCCTCCACCTCAGGGAATGTCGGGGTGAACGTGGTCCTCAAAGCTCCGGCCACGGCCGCAAACCGTGCCGAGCTGGCGAAACACGGAACTCTTCTCGACGAAATTCCGGAGCTCAACGCCATTCGGGTGCGGACTGCCGCGAGTCAGCTGTCGGCTATTCAGGCCCTTCCTTTCGTCGCTGCCGCCACTCCGGATGCTGAGCGCCATGCCATTCCAGTTGACGCCGTAGAGGCCGCCGATTTTGCCGGTGGGGTCAATACCTGGGACCAAGATGCGATCAACGTAACCGAATTTGGTACGACGAGTCGCCAGGTTGGATACGATGGAACCGGAGTCTATGTCGGCATCCTGGATACCGGTCTACTTCCTACTTGGCGCCAGTATTTCCCCGAGCAGCGCATCGCCACTCAGTGGGCCAGGGCCTACGGCGGTGGCGGTAATGACATGGGGAATGTGTCGGAACAGCCCAATAAGTGGGAGGACGATGTCAACGCTCACGGAACTCACGTGACGAGTACGGTCCTGGGCTTCCAGATGCCCACCCGCATTGTCAATGGGACGGCACCATTGGCGACCATCATCCCGGTCAAAGTGCTCAATCAGAGCGGCTCCGGTTGGTCGTCAGCAATTGCCCGTGGCATTGTTCATATCACCGAGTTGAAGAAGACCGTGCTTGCCGGCAAGCCGGTAGTCATCAACATGAGCCTCGGCGGATCGGAGCTCGATGCGTTGGAGAAGGCTGCTATAGACGAGGCGGTAGCAGCGGGCGTCATCATTGTTGCCTCTGCGGGGAATAATGGTACCCGAGGCATGGGATTCCCAGGTGCCTATTCCCCGGTGATTTCGGTAGCGGCCTCGGGCTGGATCGGTGAGTGGACGCAGTGTGCAGGGCCGAACACTGGCAGCGCTTGGTGGCGGCTGTGCGATGTGCTGGAAAGGAATCTCGCGGCTAACTCTTACATCGCCGACTTCTCCAGCCGCGCAAAGGCCGGTCAGGACCTGGACGTGGCCGCGCCAGGCTCATGGGTAGTCGGTCCTTATCAGCTCAATCAAAGCAATTTCGTAAGCTTCTTCTTCTTGGGCGGCACCTCGATGGCTAGCCCCCATGTCGCGGGCATAGTCGCTCTCATGGCGCAGAAGCTTCCCAGTCTCACCGCGGCCAAGGCGGAGTACATCCTAGAGAAGTCCGCCATAGCCCTTGCTCCTGGCAGCCGCAATATCGTCGATCCGAACGTCGGCCCGGTGACGGTCAGCTGGGGAGCCGACGCTACCGGCGCCGGTCTCGCCACGGCAGATGCTGCCTTGGCTGCTACGCGCTAGCACGAGCCACCACTTCGATTCACTAGAAAGCCCGCCGAACGGCGGGCTTTCTGTTTCCGTGGGATGAGTCCGGCTGTATCGATGCATCTACGCGGAGATCGCCAACTGCTCTGGACCATCTTCACCAGGTTTACCTGGTTACGGAGCCCCTGCTAACAGGATCTACCTCCGCTGGTCCGTTTCAGCCGCACCCGGCCACCACTCCGGTGCGACGGTCTGTTCGCCACCCAGCTGGGGAGGCTCAACCGAGGTCGTATCCGCTGGAATCACGACCCCGTCGGCTCCAAGCAGCCTGAACAGCTCCCACTGTGCCTGCCTGGCGGCGTTGGGCCGCGCACCGTTGTACAACAAGGACAGCAGCAACGTCCCCTCCGGCCGGCCGAGATAGCCTACAATCGTGGAAACCTGACCCAAAGTCCCGGTCTTGGCCCGCACCACCCCGGAGGCAGGAAAACCGCTGTTCAGGCGGCGCAGTGTACCGGTCCCGTTGGACGGGAGAAGCTGCGGAAAGTTCTTGCCCGCGGACGTAGCCGGGAATTTGGCCAGGTAGGATACGAAGGTTGATGCGGTGACCCGGTCATCGTAGGAAAGGCCACTCCCGTCGACCAGGTAGACCCCCTGGCTCTGCCCGGTTACGGCCTGCACGTGAGTCATCAGATGAGAAGGGCCCTGTTCCCGTCCGCCTGCCCACTGCAGGAGCAGCTCGGCGCCGGCATTGAGACTCCGCCGGTTGATCTCGCTGGCGAGCGAGTCCAGCGGCGGTGATGCGACCTCAGCCAGAACCTGGGGCCTGCCGTCGAGCGGCACTTTCATCTTGCCGGCTTTGTTCCACTTGATCCCGGCTCGCTTCAGCGCCGTCCCCCAGACAGCACCCAGCACCGCCTTGGGATCGCTGGCGGCCGTAGTCAGGCGGCGGGGAGCTGCCCGCACACCGATCGTACCAGTGACCACCCACCCACCGCGTCTGGCCACCAGGCGGAGCCTGGACCGGCGCCCACTCCGCGTCTTTGCAGTGACAGTGACCAGCGAACTGATGCCCGCTGGTGCAGTCTCGATCAGCCTCGCCCTCTGGCCAACGCGCTTGCCGGGCCGGATGGTGAGCCACACGACATTTTCGTGCACCGTCAGTGGCCCCACCAGTGGAGCAAACAGGCGACCCCGGTGCCGGCGAGACCATACCGACGGATACTCGGCGATCGCCGGCCCATCGGCGCTCTGCACCCGGAGCGGCCCGCTTAGCCGGCGTACGCCTGCGTCGGCGAGCTGCGTTGCCAGATCGTAGAGAGTGGGGCCTGAGCCTTGGGCTCGCTCGAGGGAAGGATCGCCGTTGAGCTCCAGCGCCCATTCACCCAACCACTCGCCGGTTTCGGGGTCGATGATTCCAGTCCCCACCAGCCGGGTGGCTCGACGGGCGGTGCCGCCCAGAACGCTTCGAGCATAGCCGGTGGTAAACAGCTTCACGGCAGAAGCCGGCATTAGTGCCGTATCCGCATTGAAGCTCCACAGCATCTGGCCCGACTGATCAGCGATAGCTATGCCCCATTCCCCCGGCGCGGCCTGAGAGGCGTCGGCATACCAGGCGTTCATCCGGGAACCCAGCCAGCGGGGATCCGCCTGGGCGTGCACGGGAGATGGTCTGCCGTACAACCCGGCGGCGACCACAAATGCTGAGCCCAGATGGCGTAAACTGGCTACCGGCAAGCTCGTTACCTTGTTGGGACGAAACGGTCAGCTGGGTGGAAACGACTCGGCGAGGGTCACCAATTTACCCTGCTCCAGTGGTCCTGAGTCAAGTCCCCATGAGCCAAGTTGCTCTACTGTAACATCGTAGCGCAGTTACGGTTCCACCTCAGGGCTAAGCAATTCTTACGCCCAGAGTTGGGGGGCGTATAACAAAGACTTGGAGCTCAGGTCGTCGTAGGACTACTACAGTTTATGGCCTGCAGGGCGTGACCTCGCTCACAGAACACGGTTTAGGGCCCGGGTATGATAGCGGGCGCGACGCTCGAAAGGCTGGCCAAGTTCGGAAATCGAAGGCGACAATCAGTCGCCGGGTCCCGATTTCCTATGGCTGCGACTTGATGGGCAGAGTGCAACGGGACCCAGGATGACTTCACGATAGGCGATCTGAGGAGGTCGAATGCGAGTTCATTCTTCAACACGCTACGCGGCGCTGGCAGCACTGGTTGCCGCCCTGGCGTGCGCAGGTAACACGGCACGGACCGACGATGCTGACGAGTCGGCCGCTGCGCGGGATACCACTACCCAGGCGGACACTCTGACCGGCGAGACCGAGAATCCGGCAGGTTATCGTGGTATGGAGCGCGACACCACTCAGGTTCCCCCTGAGCAGACGCCGACTGACACGTTCCTTCAGAACCAGGGAACCGGCCAGCCGCAGGATACCGCAGGCTACGGTGGTCTGGAGCAAGTGGACACCACAGGCCAGGCCGGCCAGGCTGGTCAGACTGATACCACCGGTTTCGGGGGCGACACCACTGGCGCCGTTCCGGGTCAGGACACATCAGGCATGACCGGCGCGGATACGACCACCGGCACGACGGGGGTCGACACCACCGGGACCACTGGCGCCGACACGAGTGGTCACGACCAGAGCACCGGTCATACTGGCGACACCACCGGGTACGGGGATTCCCAGCAGGGGCAGGACACGACCAGTCAGTAAGCTCTCTTGAAGTCCCGGCTTAGGGGTCCCGTTCGGGGGCGCACCAGCGCCCCCGAACTTTTTCCTGGTGAACGGAGTCACGACCTGCTTGGTCGTGTCTCACCGCATGTGGTGGTCCTCACGGGTACGGTGAACCCGGAAACTATGAACGGTTGCTCCCGTAGCAGCAGCCGGTGTCCAGACCACCGGTAACATCGCAACCGGCGCCGAGGCGGTATCGCTCATGAGCCGTGAGGGACAAGCCGTGCACTGTGGTCACCGGAGATAAACCCGAGGACGCCGAATGGGATGGCAAGCTCGCCGGCGACCATGAATCCTTGTGGTACCGGAACCATGACCCTGCCGCGGGCACAGCTAAAGAAAGAGGCAGCCCGGTAGTCAGACGGGTCGACGGCTAAGCAGGCAGGAGCGGAGGGGCTGGAAGCTATGAAGCTTCGGCCCCTCGTTTTTTCCCTACAGGTGAACCGCGTCGAAGCGTGCGATCACGTCGCCGGTCCCATCCAGGAGATAGATCAAGCTTTTGTCCGGCGATGCTCCAGCGGCTCACGCGTCCGAGGGCCACAAGGAAGGCCTTTTCAGTGTCCATGCCCTCCAGGCAGGCCTTTAGTGTTGCGGCCGTCGGCCCGAGGCGGCAGCCGGTTGCCGTCCAGCTTATACGTACCCGTCAATCGATTCGATTGCAGCCACCGAAGCTTCCCAGGCGCTGAGTCATGGAATTGAAGATGAGGTGAGGCTCGTGCTGCTGGTACCGAGGAGCAATCCGACGATAACGATCCCGGTTCGAGACAACTCTGTGGCGCGATTCACGATCTTCTCCTTCCATGGATCGCCGGACGCTCACTCAAATCGTGAGCCTAGACTATCCTATTTCAGCAGCGCCTTGGCGATCGTCTGCAGCTGCATGTTGCTGGTTCCCTCGTAGATCGTACCGATCTTGGCATCGCGATAATACTTCTCCGCCGGGTACTCCTTGGAGTACCCGTACCCGCCGAAAAGCTCCAGGCACGCCGAGGTAATGCGGTCCGCCACCTGAGAGCTGAACAACTTGGCCATGGCCGCCTGTTGGGCAAACGGCTGCCGGCTATCCTTGAGCCGGGCGGCGTTGTACACCATGAGCCGGGCGGCCTCGAGATCGGTGGCCATCTGGGCGAGCTGGAACTGCACCGCCTGGAACTCGGCAATGGCCTTGCCGAATTGCCGCCGCTCCTTGACGTAGCCCGTCGCGGCTTCCAGTGCTCCTGCCGCAATCCCGATCATCTGTGCACCGATCCCGATGCGCCCTTCGTTCAAGGTTTCGATCGAGATCTTGTATCCCTGTCCCACGGGCCCAAGCACATTGGGGCCCGGAACGATGCACTCCTCCAGAATCAGCTCGGTTGTGCTCGATGCCCTGATCCCCAGCTTGTTCTCCTTCTTGCCAATCGAGAAACCGGAAAAGCCTCGCTCGACGAGGAACCCGGTGATTCCCTTGTAGCCTTTGCTGGGATCGGCGTTGGCAAACACGATAAACAGGCCGGCCTCAGCTCCATTCGTGATCCAGAACTTTCGCCCGGTAAGGGTCCAGTCCGCTCCCTTCTGCTGAGCCCTGGTGGCCAACGCAAACGCGTCGCTGCCACTCCCGGGCTCCGACAATGCGAATGCGCCCAGCAATTCGGTCGTGAGTCGGGGGAAGTAGCGGGCCTGCTGCTCGCTGTTGGCCCAACGGAGCAGGGCGTTGTTGACCAGGGTATTATGCACGTCCACGTAGATGGCTGCCGATGCATCCACCCGGGCCAGTTCCTCGATCGCAAGCACCGCCATGAAGATGGTCCCAGCGCTGCCCCCGAACTCCTCCGGTACCTCGATACCCATCAACCCCAGCTCGAAGAACTTGGGAATCAGATCGGGCCGAAACTGTCCGGCTTCGTCCATTGCCTGTACATGAGGGCGAACTTCGGTCTCGGCGAACTCCCGGACCGCCTCGCGAAACATGGACTCCTCTTCTGACAGGACCGTGAGCGCAGGCGGGGCAGCGGAGAGGGTGGCCATACGGATCCAAGGGTGAGAGGTCGGGTATCCTCAGCGTGAAGATAATCTGGATTGGTCCGTAGCTGCTCCTGGTTACTTTCCCTGCCGAACATGCTGACACACTCTCGCCCAGCCAGCTCCGTTCTCCAACGACTACGGGAAGACCGCCCGCTTGCGGCGGTCGAGCTGCGCCCGCCCCGTACCGGACTCTCCTCGGCTGAAAGCATGGAAGTCTGGATCGATATGTACCACTCGATTCAGCGGCTGGGCCGGCGGGACACGATCATTTTCCTGACCGATAACGCCGTGGGATTATCGGAAGAGGAAAACCTGGCTCATCTCACCGCCAATCTGGCCGGCGATCTCGACCCCCGACGAATCGTTCCCTTTCTCACGTCAAAGCACTCCGTCGAATACTGCCTGATGTACGCCTCACGCACTGCTTCATACGGTTTCGAGGCGCTGACCGTACTGGGCGGTGACCATACCGCCGGTCCTCCCCGCTGCGTGCCGCACGCCCGCGAGCTCCGCACTCTCATCCGGCAGCGGGTTCCCCGGCTGGACCTCGGGGGATGGGCCAACCCCCATCGCCCGGCAGGACCGCAAGTGGACTACATCCTGGATGACCGGTTCGAGGCCGATTTTTACCTGACCCAGATCGTGTCCCATCACAGCATCGCGGCAGTTGAGCGATTTCTCAAGGAAGCGCGCCGGCGTAAAGTCCCTTACCCCGGGGTTTTCGGGGTGTTTCTCTATCGCAGTGCCAATCCCGCAACGCTGTCGAAGCTGGCGGATTTCTTTCCGGTTCCAGCGGCGCAGCTGACCCGAGAGTTCGATGCAGGAATGACCCCGGAGGAGATCTGCGCCAAGTCTGTGCGAATGCTACGGGAGGTTGGGGCGGACAAGGTGTACCTGAGCAATCTTGGCTTCCAGGGAGTGGATACACGATATCGGCGGATCGTGGAACTTCTGTAAGAAACCGGGTAAACGGAAAACCGTGAAAGGTGAACGGGAGTGGGGAGGCTTCACCGTTTACCGTTTACAGTTCACGCTTTCAAGCTCCCCAGCACCTCGAGCGCAGCACGCACCCGCCCGCCTGGCGCGCTCACCTGCACCCCCTGCACCAGGTCTTTGACCGCCTCCACCATTTCCGCTGCGATCGCCACGCCTTCCGCGCGGGCCGCTGCGGAGCCGAGCTCCTGAGCCCGGCGCATGCGATCGATGATTGCCGGCGTCACTTCTACCCCGGGCACTTCATTGGCCAGGAACTCAGCGTTGCGGAGGGAGGTGAGCGGCCAGATTCCGGCAATGACGGGTATGGGAGACCGGGCCCGCCGAAGAAAGCGCTCCAGCCCATCCGGGTCGAACACCGGCTGGGTAACTGCAAAGTCGGCGCCGGCCTCGACTTTCCAGGCGAATCGCTCCAGCTCACGCTCCAGCTCGGCTCCCTGGTTGAGCGCCACACCCACGACATACCGGGTCGGTTCACCGATCGAGTTCCCGCCGGGATCCAGTCCCTGATTCAGCCGGTGGAGCAGGTTGGTGAGCCCAATGCTGTCGATGTCGAACACCGCCGTCGAGTCTGGGTACGGTCCCATGGCGGGCGGGTCTCCGGTTACGATGAGCACGTTCCGCAACCCCCCAGCGGCGGCACCGAGGAGATCACTGAGCATCCCCAGCATGTTGCGATCGCGGCAGGTGTAGTGGAACACCGTTTCGATACCCACCTCGCGCTGTAGGATGAGAGCGGCCGGTATCACCCCCATCCGACTCTGGGCTCTGGCGCTGTCCAGCACGTTCAACCCATCCACTCCGGCTTCACGGAGCTCGCGACATTGCTCGATCATCTCCGCCGGGTTCCACCCCCGGGGGGGAGGTATCTCTACTGTGCTGATCCAGTCTCCGCTGGCGAGCTTCCGACCCAGACCCGATCGTTGTGCAAGAGGGACTGGTTCCGCTCCTCCGGGAGCTCGGGACTCGAACGCTGCGCCCGCTGCCACCAGCCTCGGTTGTAGGCTCGCGACATATGCGTGGATCTTCCGAATGTGGTCCGGGGTAGTTCCGCAACATCCTCCCACGAAACGGGCGCCCGCCTGAATCAGGCGCCGCGCATAGGAGCCCATATAGTCGGGACTGGCGAGATAAATTCTCCGGTCGTCTACCGCTCGAGGCAAACCGGCGTTCGGCTGCGCTGATAATGGCCGGCTGGTCACCTCAACCATCCGCTCGATGGCATCGAGCATCGCCGCGGGTCCTACCGAGCAGTTCAAGCCCACGACATCGGCTCCCAGCTCCGTCAGCCGCTGGGCTATGGCTTCTACCGAGGTGCCATAGCTGGTGTTGCCGTCCTGGCCCACGGTCATCTGCGCAATAATGGGGAGGTCGCTCAACGGCTTGATGGCGCAGAGAGCCGCTTCCAGCTCGTGGATGTCGCTGAACGTCTCCAGCACGAACCCATCGACCCCGCCGTCCACCAGGCCGCGAACCTGACGGCTAAAGAAGGCAATCGCCTCCTCCCGCGCGGTCGGACCCCAGGGCTCCAGCCGGATACCGAGCGGCCCGATGGCTCCGACCACCAAGGCCTGACCCTTGGATGCCTGCCGGGCCAGGGACGCCGCTGCCCGATTGATGGCCTCGGTCTGCTCCTCCAGGCCGTGACTGGACAGCTTGAGCGGGTTAGCCCCGAAGGTGTTGGTCTCCAGGATCTCGGCGCCCGCCTTGACGTACGACTCGTGCACCTCCCGCACCAGGGCCGGTTGGGTGAGGCTCAATTCGTCGTAACAGACGTTCACGAACACGCCCCGGCTGTAGAGCATGGTGCCCATGGCTCCATCCAGCACGTGCACCCGCCCGTCGCCGATCAGGTCGCGTAGCGTTGGCATCTCAGCGCTCGTAGTTCAAGTTCGGAGCCAGCCACCGCTCCACCGTCGCGACATCCATCCCCTTGCGCCGGGCGTAGTCCTCCACCTGGTCGCGCTCGATCTTGCCCACGCCGAAGTACTTGGCCTCGGGGTGCCAGAAATAGAAGCCGCTGACCGAGGCCGCCGGCAGCATGGCGTAGCTCTCGGTAAGCGTCATGCCGGCCTGCTTCTCGGCGTCCAGGAGATCGAACAGTGTCCGCTTCTCGGTATGATCGGGACAGGCAGGGTATCCGGGAGCCGGTCGTATCCCTTGATAGCGCTCCTTGATGAGTCCCTCATTATCGAGCGATTCGTCCCGAGCATATCCCCAGAACTCCCGCCGAGCCCGCAGATGCAGCAGCTCCGCGAACGCCTCCGCCAGACGATCCGCCAGCGCCTTGGTCAAAATGGCGCCGTAGTCGTCGTGCTCGGCCTCAAAGCGGGCGACTAGCTCCTCGGTACCGATGCCGGTGGTGACCGCGAAGGCGCCCACGAAGTCAGGCCGGCCGCTGTCGCGGGGGGCCACGAAATCCGCCAGCGCCAGGTTCGGCCGTCCGGGCGGCTTTGCCATCTGCTGCCGGATGGTGTGAATCACCGCCCTGACCTGCTTCCGGTCGCCGTCGGTGTAGAGCTCGATGTCGTCCCCCACACTGTTGGCCGGAAAGAACCCGACCACGCCGTGAGCCCGGAGCAGGCGGTCGCTGCTTATACGCTGGAGAAGAGCCTTGGCGTCCCGGAACAGATTCCTTGCCGTGCTCCCGACGGTTGGGTCATCCAGGATGGCCGGATAGTGTCCCGCAAGTTCCCAGGTCTGGAAAAAGGGGGTCCAGTCGATCAACGGCACCAGCTCTTCTAGTGGATAGTCTTTCAGCACGCGAGTACCGGTAAAGCAGGGCTCCGGCGGCTGGGAAGCCGCCCAATCGAGGGTCAATCGGTTCCGGCGCGCATCCCCGATCGGCAGCCGCCGTTCCTCCGGCCTGCGACCGCTCCGCTGGGTGCGGATATCCTGGTATTCCGCGCGAATGTTGCTGACGTAGTCGTCCCGTAAAGCCTCATTGCGCAGGCTGCCGGCCACCCCCACGGCCCGCGACGCATCGACCACGTGTACCGTGGGGCCTTTGCTGTACTGCGGCTCGATTTTCACCGCCGTGTGGGCCCGCGATGTTGTGGCTCCTCCAATGAGGAGGGGAATATTGAAGCCCTCCCGCTGGAGCTCCCCGGCCACGAATGACATCTCCTCGAGCGAGGGGGTGATCAGACCGCTGAGCCCGATGATGTCCACCTGCTCCCGACGCGCGGTTTCCAGGATTCGCGCGGATGGTACCATCACCCCGAGATCGATGACCTCGTAGTTGTTACACTGGAGCACGACCCCCACGATGTTCTTCCCGATGTCGTGGACATCGCCCTTGACGGTCGCGAGCAGAACCTTGCCGTTCGAGCGACTGGCACCCTCACCATTCCCGCCAAGTTTCTCCGCCTCGATGTAGGGAACCAGATGCGCCACTGCTCGTTTCATCACCCTGGCGCTCTTTACCACTTGGGGCAGGAACATCTTGCCCGATCCGAACAGATCTCCGACGACGTTCATCCCGTCCATCAGAGGACCCTCGATGACATGGATCGGCCGTTCGGCCTGACGCCGCGCTTCCTCGGTGTCTTCGACGATGAAGTCGGTGATCCCCTCCACCAATGCGTGGGTCAGTCGCTCCGCTACGGGTGCGTTTCGCCAGCTGAGATCGGCTGCCTGATCGGTAACCTGACCCTTTACCGAGTCGGCAATTTCCAGGAGGCGATCGGTGGCGTCGGGCCGCCGGTTCAGCACGACATCCTCCACTCGCTCGAGCAGGTCGGGGGGAATGTCGGCATAGATCGGCAGCTGCCCGGCGTTCACGATCCCCATGTCCATCCCTGCATTGATGGCGTGATACAGGAACACGGAGTGGATCGTCTCCCGGAGCGGATCGTTGCCCCGAAAAGCGAAGGAGACGTTGCTGACTCCCCCGCTCACCAGCACGCCGGGCAGGCTTGCCTTGATCCGACGGGTGGCCTCGATGTAATCCACCGCGTAATTGTTATGCTCCTCAATCCCGGTGGCGATGGCAAAGATGTTGGGGTCGAAGATGATGTCCTCGGGTGAGAACCCCACCTGGTCGGTGAGGATGCGGTAGGCGCGTTGACAGATCTCGACCTTGAGGTCGGCGGTATCCGCCTGTCCCTGTTCATCGAATGCCATCACGATGACCGCGGCGCCGTACCTTCGCACCAAGCTTGCCTGTCGGATGAAGCTCTCTTCTCCCTCCTTCAGGCTGATGGAGTTGACGACTCCCTTGCCCTGGACACACTTGAGTCCCGCCTCAATGACCGACCACTTGGAGGAGTCGATCACGACCGGCACCCGGCTGATGTCGGGTTCCGAGGCCAGCAGCTGGAGGAAGGTGCTCATCGCCTGCTGCGAATCCAGCATGGCCTCATCCATGTTCACGTCGATCATCTGCGCGCCATTCTCGACCTGCTGCCGCGCAATCTCCAATCCGGCGTTGTAGTCGCCGGCCAGGACCAGGCGGGCGAACTTACGGGAGCCGGTGACGTTGGTGCGCTCGCCCACGTTCACGAAGATGCTCTCCGGCCCAATGGTGAGCGGCTCTAATCCGCTTACGCGGAGGCGGGGAGGCGGGGAGGCGGGTATGCGGGGCGGAAGACCTGAGATTGCATCTGCGATAGCTCGTATGTGGGCTGGAGTCGTCCCACAGCAGCCGCCCACCAGGTTCACCAGGCCGCTTTTAGCAAACTCACGAAGTACGCCGGCCATGAATTCGGGACTCTCGTCGTAGCCGCCAAATTCGTTGGGAAGACCGGCGTTGGGATGGGTGCTCACGAAGCAGGGAGCCACGCGGGACAGCTCCTGGACGTACTGCCTCAGGGCCTGCGCACCCAGCGCGCAATTGAGGCCGATGCTGAGCGGCCGGGCATGGGCTACCGAGTTCCAGAACGCCTCGGTGGTCTGACCGGAGAGGGTCCGCCCGCTCGCATCGGTGATGGTCCCCGAGATCATGATCGGAAGCCGGAACCCGGCACTCTCGAAGTACGAATCGATCGCGAACAGAGCGGCTTTCGCGTTCAGGGTGTCGAAAATGGTCTCGACCAGCAGGACGTCGGCACCGCCATCCACCAGACCGCTAACCGCATCGGTGTAAGTGGTCACCAGGTCGTCGAACCGGACGTTCCGGAACCCGGGATCGTTCACGTCGGGTGAGAGGGATGCCGTGCGATTGGTGGGACCAAGAATACCCGCGACATACTTCGGCGTGTCAGGGTTGCTGCGTTCGAATTGGTCAGCCGCCTCCCGGGCCAGCCTGGCCGACGCGTGATTGAGCTCGTAGACCAGCTCCTGCATCCCGTAATCAGCCATGGAGATGGCCGTCGAGTTGAAGGAGTTGGTTTCCAGAATATCCGCCCCGGCCTCGAGATAGGCCTTGTGGATGGCCCGGATGATCGATGGCTGGGTCAACGATAGAAGGTCATTATTGCCCTTCAGGTCTCGGGGCCATTCGGCGAAGTGGTCCCCCCGGTAATCGCGCTCGGCCAAACCATAGCTCTGGATCATCGTACCCATGGCTCCATCGAGCACGAGGATCCGTCGAGCCAGGAGCGGCGCCAACTCGGCGAGTCGGGCTTCTCGGGTACGGCTGCGAGCCTGAACAGAGGGCTGGCTCATGGTGGTCAACGCGATCTCCTCAAACGAAAAAACCCCGAGGCCAAAACGCCTCTGGGGCAGCGTTTTAGCAGCTTATTTTACGTGGCCGCAATCAGCGCAAATCGCCACGGGGTCGGTTTTTACGACTGTGGTAAGCTAAAGGATTATCGGCCGCTCAGCAAGCCGGGAACAGCCGGGCCTCGACTTCGGCCCGGGTCACACCGGCAATGTGGAGTACTTTCGACCGGCTGGCGTGCCCCGACCTGAGGCGGATGGCGGAGGGGCTGACGGAAAGCGTCCGGGCAAGGAAGTCGATCAGCTCTTCGTTCGCTGCTCCGTCATTGGGCGGTGCAGAGACCCGGATCCGGATCATCCCACCCTGGATCCCCATGACTTCGGTGCGCTTTGCCCGAGGCGCAGCTCTGAGTCGGAGTTGGACGCCTTCGGCACCTTGCTCGATCGCTTCCACCTGACTCCGCTGGTATCCGCTGGCTTGCCGACTCAGATCAAGTTGAGCACGAACCCGCGGGCGATGTACAGGACTAGCCACGCGATCATCGGGCTGAAATCGAACACTCCGAGCGGTGGAAGTATTCGGCGGATGGGTTCGATGATCCAGCTGGTGAGCGCAACGATGGGCCGCATCCAGCGGCGATAGGGTCCGATTCCGAACCAGGACGCGATCACCCGGATCAGGATCGCAGCCATGACCACCGTAAAGGCAAAGCTCACCAACGATTCGACCCACATTCTTGGCCCGCTCTGAGCCATCCAGGCAAGGCGAACCACTGCGTCGATGAGCCAGGCCGTCAGGCTCATCAGCACCAGCCCGCCGGCGACTGCTATCCCAAGTAGCCAGAGGGGAGCGCTTTGCGGGCTGCCTCCGGAACTGATGATGCGTCGCTCCAGCCGGAGCAGCACGGGATCGCTCGCCCGCCGAACCAGGCGGGGCCAGGCGCCGAACGGATTGATTCGACGAGTGCGGATGGCCCAATGAGTGAGTGCCACCACCGAGGCATATATCAGAGCGATAATGACCAGGACACGGACGGCCGTGTAGAGGATGGCAAAGAACATGGGGGCGACGAGCGCCTCAGGGCTCCCCGGCGGTGATCACCTCGACCGGCCGCTGAGCCCCCGTTCTGGCGGTGCACATGATCGTGTACCGGCCGTTGACCGATGCATCTTCCAGAATCTGGCTGTCACCCCGGCAGGAGATGAACTCCTTCCCAGCCGGTTGCCGAAAGACCACCGTGATGACCGGCTCACGCTGCAGGTTGACCATTCTCCGAATGGTAGTGGGTGTCAGGCTCTCGACACCCATCTGTCGCAGCGTCACCGCAGGGCGTCCCCGGTGCGAACCTCGATAATCCACGGCCCGGTCGACCAGCTCGAAGATTTCGCGGCCGAGCGCGTGGGCGTCGCGCTCTTCAGGTGAGAGTCGGCTGGTAAGCGGTGGGCGCGAGCTCGAACTGCCGGTCCCGTTACAGCCGGCCAGTACGAGCGCGACTGCGAGGGTGATACGCCAGGAAGACCAGCCTATCATTCCATCGCGAATTCACGGTTGAACACGACCTCGAAGCTGAATGTCTTGCTCTTGCTCCGGGTTTCCATGTACTCCGCGATGCGCTTGAGCCGGGCCGGAATGCCCATGATCTTCTCCTGCGCCCTGCGACCCAACTCATTCAGCCCCTCCAGGCTCTCGATCCTCCAGTAGCGGATCTGCTCCTGCACGATCCGCAGGTAGTCTCGGGGCCCGTAAATTCCCGCCCGCCGGATGACGTCGGCCAGGTCCTTGAAGCCGGGCATCGTGACGCCGGGCATGTCGATGGCGGGCAGAATGAACGAGGCGGAGTGGAGGGCCTGGTCCGGATCCCGTTTGAGGATCTCCTCGAAGATGGTGCGGTAGAAGGTGTAGTGCCGAGCCTCCTCCTTGGCCACCTGGCTCAGAATCGAGGCCAGCCTCGGCTCGTACTGAGCGACGATCTTCCCGGTCTCGCTGTGGGAGAACTGGGTGGCGCGCTCCTGCACCGTAGTATAGGCAAAAACCCGATACGGATCCCGATCCCACGCGGGATGGAACCCTGCCCGCAAGTACTCGAACTGCATCTCTTCCAGCCTTCGCTGATGGAGCAGCTGGGTTTCCCGGGCATAATCGTGAAGCACCTGTCCGTGCCGATCCTCCTCCGCCGTCCACAAGTTGTTCCAAGTTCTCCAGAAGCTGTCATCGCCTAGGTACACCGCGAGCAGCCGGTGGAAGTGGGGGAGGCCCTCTTCCGTGAGGAGGTTAAGCGCTAGGGCAGCCCGGGCGGGATCGGGAATCCCTTCGGCTTGAGCGCGGAGCTTGGCCCGGTGGGTATCCGGGCATTCATCAGGCGCCGGGCCAACGAGGTCGACTGGGAACCAAAGCTCGCGTTTGCGCTCATGGATCTCCATCAACTCGTGGACCTTGTCTTCCAGATCCTGGAGTACCTCTATCTTGGAGTACAGTTCCCGGGCGGGATCGGCGGCGGTGGTCATGGATACCTTCGACAACTGGAGGACTACTAACGTGGGGCCAGACCAGCCAACAAAGATAGTGTAAGCGGACCTGCCTGTGCCACTCAGCTCGGGGTGAGGGTCTTCTCCATCAGCTGCCAGGTGCGTTGGCCGATATAGCCTTCGCGCACGAAGATGCGGCGCCAGCCCAGGGCCGCCAGCAGGCCCTCGGACCGGGGATCGTCGGTCCAGAACTCTGCCAGGTGGGCGCCGGACTCGATCGCGCGCTGTTCGAAGGCGGAGAGGAGGCGGTGGGCATGGCCCCGGTGGCGTTCCTGGGGTAGCACGACGACGTCGACCAGGTGGGCGACCCCACCACGGAGCCAAAATCTCAGGCCCCCGATCCAATCGCCGATTTCATTGCTGAGAATGAGGTAACGTTCGTCGAGGGCGCTGGACCAGCCCGAGGAATCCTCCTCCTGCTCAAGGAGTTCCGAGAACCAGGCCGCGAAGTCCTCGTCCTGCTCCATGTCGCGAATCGTCAGCTCGCTCATCTGCCACCGCCTTCCCGATGGGAGACTCCCATCCCTGCGTAAGCAACACTAATGCCACGCACGAGGTTCCTGTCTGTGAAGGTGATCACCCGTCAGGCGCGCTGCCAGCCACAGATCCAACGGGCGACTTACATTTGGCTTGGACTTATGCGAGGACTTTATGACAACCAGTACGACACAGCCGGCGCGGCCAGTCATCGTGCAGTGCCCCTTCTGCTCGGCTGCCAATCGGGTCGATCTGGCCCGGCTGTCGGCCGGCCCGAAATGCGCCCGCTGCGGAAAGCCGCTCCGGCTGGACCGGCCGCAGAAGGTGACTGACCGCGACTTCGATCGGACCCTGACGGGATCGAGTGTCCCGGTTCTGGTGGACTTCTACGCCGACTGGTGCGCCCCCTGCCGGATGATGGCGCCCACGCTGGACGAATTCGCCCAACAACGAATGGGGCAGGCTTTGGTTCTGAAGCTCGACACGGAGGCCAACCCCCTCACCGCATCGCGCTATGGTATCCGTGGAATTCCGACCATCATTGCGTTCGAGGGGGGAAAGGAGCGGGCGCGGCATGTCGGGCTGGCTGACATGAAGACGCTGGAGGGGCTGGTCGGCGTCAGCTGAGGCCGATTTGCACCGCGATGATCACGGCAAGCATTGCCAGCAGAACCAGGAGGCCAACCAGCGGGGCAACGAACTTGATCCACTCCTCGTAGCGCACGCCTGCCGCGGCCAACATCGCCATGAGCGCACCGTTTGTCGGGGTCACCATCTCACACAATCCGGCGCCATACTGATAGGCCAGGACTGTGACCTGACGCGACAGGCCGATCAGGTCGGACAACGGCACCAGCAGTGGAAGGGTGAGTACGGCCTGACTGCTGGTGCTCGGTACGGGTACGTGGATCGCAGCGTGAACGATGATCATGCCCAGGGCGGAGAGCGTAGCCGGAAGCCCGGCTATAGGCGTGAACAGGCCATGAACGATCGTATCGATGATCTTGCCCTCATTCAGCACGACATAGATGGCGCGGGCGAAGCCGATGAGGAGCGCCGCAAGCGCGATGGACTTGAATCCTTCCACGAAGGCATCCGCGGTACCGGCCAGTCCGAGCCGTCCCAGCAGTCCGGCCAAGACGCCTACCACCACGAACAGCGCCGAGAGTTGATCGAACTCCCAGCCCAGCTTCTGCGCCCCGTAGATGTACAGCGCAAAGGCCCCGAGCACCGACAGAAGAATCCCGCTGTCCCGCCAACCAGCGTCGCGACCTTGGGTTGGAGCTGCCGCTTCAGGAAGCCGGCTGGTGCGCCTCGCATACCACATCGTACCCAGGATCCAGAGTCCCAGCGCCGCCAGCAGAAAGACCAGGCGGAACCCCAGTCCCGAGGCCGGAGGAAGCTCAGCCACCTTCTGAGCTATGATGACCTGGAATGGATTCACTGGACTGAACGCGGCGCCTACCGCAGCCGCGCCCAGGCTCATGGCTACGGCCGTAACCGGGTTGAAGCCGAGCTGGCGAGTCAGCAGGAGGAGCATGGGAACGAAGGCAATGAGCTCTTCCTGCATCTGCATCGTCATGCCACCCACGCTGAACGCCAAGCTGGCCACGGGGATCACCAGTATGCCTCGCCCACTCAGTCGCTGGGCCAGACTGCTCGCCAGTCGCGCCAGCGTGCCTGTCCGTTCGATGACCGTGAAAGCTCCCCCGATCAGGAATACCAAACCGATGACCGATGCTGCGTCAGCGATGCCCTTGGGAATCGCGACAATGGCTTGGAAGGGGCCCACCGGACTCGGCTCCACCTCGGTGTACGTACCCGCAACCACCACGCTGCGGCCGGTTTCAGAGTCCTCGCGGCGCTGGTATTCTCCCGAGGGCAGGATCCAGGTGAGTGCGGCTGCTATGAGCACGCACCCCACCAGGAGAGTCAGAGGGTGGGGAAACCGGACCCTAGGCACGTCGGGCGGATAAGATGATTAAACGTTGCGGCATTGACTGGTGACGGGAGGGGTGCGGCCACAGGCGATGGACTCGTTCATGCCCTGGGCGAGCGGCCCGCATGCCGCAGTCTGAGCTTCCCGCATTGCATCGGCCTGAGAGGCGGCCGAGGCTGTCCCCGAGTTTTCAGCGCCGCCGTAGGCTACGGTGACGGTGCATTCCACCCGCTGTGACGAGAGGGTAGACCACAGCAGAAATGCGGCGAAGGCAAGCACTACGAACAGGGTAACCATTCTTCCGCGGGTCATCGTCATGGCCTCGTTTCGGGGTGAATTCTCCGGCCGTCA